>CAYYHF010000073.1:0-10874 GCA_964471415.1 uncultured Clostridia bacterium
CATCGCCATGCTGGCCGTGGTGGGTTGGGCTGTCTCGGCCGGAACGGCTGGAATTCCCACCGGGCTGGCTTTTCGTATCATCGTCTCACGTATCCCGCTGCTCGGCAGGGCGCTGCCGTCAGTGCTCGACCCCTGGCGAAGTTCCATCGACCCAGGGATGCTCGAAAGCGCCGAGATAATTGTGCTGGAGGTCCGCCTTCCCAGGATCGTGCTGGGGCTTTTGGTGGGCGCGGGCCTCGCGGCCACCGGGGCCTCGTTTCAGGGTCTGTTCAGGAACCCGCTGGCCGATCCGTATATCATAGGAGCATCGTCAGGGGCGGCGCTGGGCGCGTCCATCGGCATCCTATCCGCGGCCCGCGCCGGGATCGCCGCCCTTTCCACCCCATCTTCCTACATACCCATCTTCGCGTTCGTAGGCGCCGTGCTCACCGTAGTGTTCGTGTACGCCCTGTCTACGCTGGATGGACACGTGGCCACCGACACTTTCCTCTTGGCAGGGGTGGTCGTGGGATCGTTCGTCTGGGCCCTAGTATCGTTTCTCATGGTCACAGCGGGCGAGGACCTCCCCAAGGTGGTAATGTGGCTGATGGGGAACCTGTCCGCCAAGAGCTGGGCGCATGTGCGCATGACCGCCCCGTATGTGTTGGTGGGCGTAGTCATGCTCACGGCGCTTGGGCGCGATTTCAACCTGGCCGCCTGCGGCGAGGAGTCCGCGCGCTACATGGGGCTGGACGTGGAGAGGTTCAAGAAGGTCGTGATCGCTCTGGGATCGCTCATCACGGCGGCGGCGGTATCCTCGTCGGGGCTCATCGGATTCGTGGGCCTTGTGGTCCCGCACATCGCCCGCATGCTGATAGGCCCGGATCATCGCAGCCTGATACCTGTATCCGCCCTGGGCGGGGCGGTGTTCATGGTGGCCGCCGACACCCTGGCTCGAGTGGTCATACCTCCGCGAGAAGTGCCCGTGGGCGTGATCACGGCCATGGCGGGCGCGCCGTTCTTCTTCTACCTGCTCCGGCTGAGAAAGAGGGGGTGAGGCGAGCCGTGCGCGTAGACGTGAGCGATGTGAGATTCGGATACGGATCCTCCGGCCCGGAGGTGCTGCACGGCGTGAGCCTGACTGCCGAGTCCGGCGCCTTCTATGGGGTAATAGGGCCCAACGGTTCCGGCAAGTCTACGTTGTTGCGGGTCATCGGCGGGGCGGTCCGACCCTGGTCGGGCCGTGTCCTCCTGGGCGGGCAGGATATCTCGCGCATGTCGCCCCGGCAGACGGCGCGGTTGGCGGCTGCGGTGGGGACTTCGGAAGCCATGATATTCCCCTTCACGGTAGAGGAGACTGTGCTGATGGGGCGTTCGCCCCACATTCGATTCCTCGCCTCCGAGACCGCGGCGGACATCGCCAAGGCGCACGAGGCCATGGACCGCACCGGTGTGACCCATCTTGCCAAGCGCCGGATCACGGCGCTCTCCTCAGGCGAGCGACAGAGGGTGCTGATAGCGCGGGCCCTGGCCCAGGAGCCGAAGGTGTTGCTTTTGGATGAGCCCACCGCGCATCTGGACGTGAACTTTCAGGTTGAGATAATGGAACTGGTGTCGATGCTAGCTCATAGGTCGGGGATAACTACCATCGCGGTGCTGCACGATCTGAACTTGGCCGGGAGGTACTGCGACCAGATAACCATGCTCAGTTCGGGGCAGGCGGCTGCGCAGGGCGGGCCGCGCGAGGTGTTGACCGAAGAGAACCTGCTGGACGTGTACGGCGTTCGAGCAGTGGTAGGGCGCCGTCCGGAGCTGGACCGGCCGGCCGTGTTCGTGATTTCCGGAAGCCCGAGGCATGGGCATTGTGAAGGGGGCGTGCCAAGTGGCATCGACGATGTCGGGCGAGATAAGGGCAGCAGAGACTGAGGCGCGACCGCAGACTGAGGCGCGACAGAGAGGGCGGTATTCGCGAGGGCTGGTCCAGGTCTACACGGGCGATGGCAAAGGCAAGACCACTGCCGCCCTTGGACTCGGTCTGCGCGCCGTGGGCCACGGCTACAAGGTCAGGATGATACAATTCATGAAGGGCACCAGCTATACTGGGGAGCTTTCGGCTGTGCGGCGGCTGGCCCCCGATTTTGAGATCTTCCAATTCGGTCGCAGGTGCAAGCAGGCAGACTTGATGCGCAGCGGAGAGGCCGTGTGCGATGGATGCGGCGAGTGTTTCATCCAGCGCGGGAACGTTGAACCCCGCGACAGACGTTATGCTAGTGAGGCGTATGATTTGGCGGCGCGCACACTGGACCAAGCCGCGGCGGATTTGGTGATACTAGACGAGATATCCAACGCGCTCTACTACGAACTGCTCTCAGTGGACGATGTGATCGGCCTGATCAAGAGACGTTCGCCCGGGGTGGAACTTGTGATGACCGGGCGCAACATGCCCGCGCCCATACTTGACCTGGCCGATCTGGTCACCCAGATGCGAATGGTGAAGCACCCGTTTGAGTCGGGGATCTCGGCGCGTCGCGGAATCGAATACTAGCCGCCATCGCCCCGCAGGTATCGCAGGCTGCGCCGGCGAATCTACATATATTCGGGATAGATCTGGAGGTGCCGGCGCATGAGCTACTACTACGGGGGATATCGAAAAGGCGGTCCGGCCGGCATTGCGCTGTTTCTGGCCGCGCTGGCCGGGGCGGTTATAGGCGGCCTGCTAGTGGGGATTGTGATCGTCAACTACTACCCTGTGACTCGCCAGGCGCAGCCTGTGCCGGTCATCCCCGGCCCATCGGAAGAGGGGACGGCGCTGCCTGTGCCCGACCTGTCCGATGCCGCGTTCTCAGCAGCCTATGCCGCCAAGCGGGTGAGCCCGGCCGTGGTCAAGATCGCCACCAAGCAGGAGGCGCTAGTCTACGACTTCTTCTTCATGCCGGTCATCCAGGAACGCGAGGGACTCGGATCAGGCGTGATCATCGACAAGTCCGGCTACATTCTCACCAACAATCACGTGGTCGAGGGGGTAAGCGAGATCACCGTGGTGCTGGTGGACGGCAGGCAACTGCCCGGGGGCATCGTGGGCACCGATCCCTACACCGACCTGGCAGTCATAAAGGTGGACGGCACGGATCTTCCCGCGGCGGAACTGGGGGATTCCGACAAGCTAATCATCGGCGAGCCGGCCATCGCCATCGGCAACCCCTACGGATTCGACCACACGGTCACCGCCGGCGTGATCAGCGCCGTCAACCGGTCAGTGGAAATAGATAGAAGCGCGGGACAGGCCCTGGAGGGACTGATCCAGACGGACGCGCCCATCAACCCGGGCAACTCAGGAGGAGCCTTGGTCACTGCCGCCGGGAAGGTGATAGGCATCAACACCGCCATTGTGTCCCAGGCGCAGGGGATCGGACTTGCGATTCCCATCAACTCCGCCCGCAACGTTGCCAATGAGATCATTCAGTACGGCGAGGTCCGACGACCATACGTGGGCATTTCCAGAGTGACCGAAATCGACCGTTATCTGGCCGCCAGGAACAGGCTTCCGGTGGACCGGGGAGTCTACGTGTCCTCTGTAGCGCGCGGTGGACCGGCCGACCGTGCGGGACTCGGCCCCGGGGATATCATCATCGCAGTGGGCGGCCAGGACGTTGCCACTGTCGTCGACCTCAAAAAAGCGATCTACAAAGCCGACATAGGCGATGCGCTGGAGTTCACGGTCATCGGGGCCAATCGGCGTGAGCGAACGGCCCAAGTTGTGCTTACCGGCGCTCCCAGCGGGCGCTGACGAGATGAGGATCGACATCGCGGCCGTAGGCAAGGTCAAACAGCGCTATCTGCAGCAGGCCGTAGATGACTACTCCCGTCGAATCTCGCGCTACTGCCGGCTGGACATACGTTGGGTCCAGGAAGAGGCGTTCGCCGATAGCGACAGCCAGGCCAGACTGGCACAGCTGCGCGCGGCTGAAGGGAAGCGCCTTTTGGCCCTGCTGCGCCCAGGATCATACGTCATTGCGTGCGATGTGGCCGGCCGGGAGCTGACCTCTGAGCAGCTGTCCGCGCTCCTTGCAGGGCTGGCCCTTTCAGGGCGGAGCGATATCTCGTTTCTCATCGGCGGTCCCCGGGGCTACTCGCAGGAAGCGCTGGCCCGGGCGCACGACCGTGTCTGCTTTTCGCGAATGACCTTTCCCCATCAGCTCATGCGAGTCATCTTGCTGGAGCAGATCTACCGGGCGCTCAAGATCGACAGAAACGAGCCCTACCACTATTGACGTACCGCGCTGCGACGATGTACTCGGCGCGCGGCTGCGCGGGCGCGGAGGGATACCGAACATGGACGAACACATGGACCAACCGAAGCAGGAAGTCGGCTTGAAATTCAGGATAATCTATTACCCTTTCATGGGCACGGACGTGAACCCCGAGAGGCTGTTGCTCATGGCGAGGCTTTGTTACAGACCTCTGGGCGTGGATGCCGTTCACGACATGGTCTGGGGGCAGGAAGGCTGCGGCAGCGCCGAGGCTGCGACATCAGCCGCGACTGCCGCCGATGATGGCGTAGGCAAGTTTGTGCGCACGCTCATCAGCTCAGGCCACCTGGGGGCGCTGGAGCACTGGTATACCAGCTTCGCCGTGGAAGGATACAGCAGGATATCCAGCCAGCAGAATGATAGGCACAGGCTGATGAAGATGTTCAAAGACCCCGGCGTGCCCGCAGGAGCCGGCGATGCCGAGTGGGTCAACCATCCCGAGCAAGCATCGCCCGACCTGTCGCAGCTACAGCAATCCCAGCGGTACGTGCGCGAAGACAACTTCCACTACGTTGTGCCGCCCAGCTTCCACACTGCGCCCGAGTTTTTGGAGCGATTCAGGAAGCTTCAGGAAGACATCCGCGAATTGCAGCGATACGGCCTCGCCCAGGCGGGACTGCCGGCGGAGGACGTACGGTTCGGCCTATCCAACGCTACCGAGACCAGGTTCGTGATAACAACTAACGCGCGCCAGCTCAGGCACATGTTCAACCTGAGGTGTTGCCGGCGTGCCCAGTGGGAGATACGCGAGCTGTTCGATGGGCTCCTCGCCGAGTACAAGAAGATAGCCCCCAACATCTTCTGGCGGGCAGGCGCCTCCTGCGAAGACTTGGGCTACTGCCCTGAAGGCGCCGCCGGCTGCGGGCGAGCGCCCACCCTTGACACACTGTTCGACAGGGCGGGCATCAAGCGTCCAAAGTAGGCGGAGACTGGGATGACCTTTGATCTTGGCAGTGGACTCCGACTTCCCCCTGCGGATCGGCCTGCCGCCATACACTGCGCCCATCCTTGAGCACACCCCATGCGCAGCGGCTGTTTTCGTGGTATTATGTTGAACGTTGGAGCTGGCGTGTACAGCTGCGCGCGGATTCGATTCTGCATCTGGGCGACCAGGCGGCGTAACCTTTGCGGCAGCGGACCATGAGGGGCCGCCAGGGGCGGCGGCGCCAACGGGCCGCGGGCCTGGCGCGCCAGGGCGATGCAGGAGGTGCGTGAAGGAAATCACAGTTGAGTGGAGAATTAATAGAGGAAGCAGTTTCCTCATAGGGCCCTCTCTGGTGGGTGAAGGCCTCCCAGTTCGTCGAAGGCCATCGGGGCCGCGTGAGCCGAGTCGTTTGGGTACTTAGCTATCGTGACGCATCCTACCACTATTTCTATGGAGGGATGGACATGGGCAAGGCGAGGAAGATTGTTCTGGCATTAACGGTTCTGATGCTGCTGACGGGGATGGTCAGGCTGAACGGCCACTCCATTGCAGCCGAGGAGAAACTCAAGGTGGGGTTCATCTACATCGGCCCCGTGGGCGATGCGGGCTGGACGCTCGCGCACGATGAGGGGCGCAGGTTCATGGAGAAGCAGTTGCCATGGGTCGATGCCAGCGCTTTCGTGGAATCGGTGCCTGAGACGGCCGAAGCGGAACGCATGATGACTCAGCTTGCCAGGCAGGGCTGCAAGATCATCTTCGCGACCAGCTTCGGCTACATGGACTATGTCCAGAATGTTGCCAAGAATTTCCCCAACGTCAAGTTCGAGCACTGCTCCGGATTTAAGAGAGCGGACAACGTCTCAACCTACTTCGGCCGCATGTATGAGCCCAGGTTCCTATCGGGCATGGTCGCCGGAATGATGACTAAGACTAACACCCTGGGCTACGTAGCCGCGTTCCCCATCCCTGAGGTCGTGCGCGGCATCAACGCTTTCGCGCGCGGCGTAAGGTTTGTCAACCCCAATGCCAAGGTTCAGGTTGTCTGGACGAATACTTGGTATGACCCGGCCACCGAAAAGGAAGCCGCCAAGGCTGCCCTGGACGCGGGCGCCGATGTTATCGCGCAGCACCAGGATACGCCGGCTCCGATGCAGGCCGCTGAGGAACGCGGCAAGTACGGCGTAAGCTACAACTCCCCAATGAGCCATTTCGCGCCCAAGGCCGTGCTGACAGGGCCCGTATGGAATTGGGGTCCGTATTACGTAAGGAGAGTCAAGGCAGTCCGCGAGGGCACCTGGAAGAGCGAGGATTACTGGGGCGGCATTGTAGACGGCGTAGTAGGCCTGGCGCCCTATGGATCCATGGTCCCCGACAAGGTCAAGAAGGCTGTGGCCGACAAGCAGGCCGAGATCGTGGCGGGCAAGTTCCATCCGTTCGCCGGTCCGATCAAGGACAATTTCGGCAAGGTAAGGGTGCCTGCCGGAACCACCATGACCGATGCTGAGATGCTCAGTTTCGATTGGTTTGTCGAGGGCGTTGTGGGAACGCTGCCCAAATAGTCTGCGCATATGAGTAGTTCGGGACGGCCGGCGTCCTGCTTGGGGAGCCGGCCGCCCCGTCACAGTATGGAGGATTGAAGTTGGGCACGGTGGATTATGCCGTAGAGATGCGCGACATCACCAAGAGATTCCCCGGCGTACTTGCCAACGACCGCGTGAACCTAGCGGTTCGTAGAGGCAGCATACACGCGCTCCTAGGGGAGAACGGCGCCGGCAAGAGTACTTTGATGAACGTTCTTACCGGCTTACTTCGCCCGGATTCCGGCGAGATACTCGTGGCGGGAGCGAAAGCCGCTCTTCGCTCGCCGGCCGCGGCCATTGCCCTTGGAATAGGCATGGTGCATCAGCACTTTCGTCTGGTACAGACCTTCACCGTGGCTGAGAACATAACTCTTGGAATGCCCCGCCCGCGCTTCAAGCTGGACATGGCCCCCATAGAACAGGAAGTTGCCAGGTTCTCCGCGGAATACGGCCTGGCGGTCAATCCGCGCGCCAAGATATGGCAGCTATCGGTGGGCGAGCAACAGCGCGTTGAGATCATAAAGATGCTCTACCGCGGCGTGGACGTGCTGATCATGGATGAACCCACAGCTGTTCTCACGCCTCAGGAGGTCAGAGAGCTTTTCGAAACCCTCCGCCGTATGACCGCGAGCGGCAAGACCATCATATTCATCACCCACAAGCTCGACGAGGTAATGGAGATTTCCGACAGAGTCACCGTGTTGCGCGCCGGTCGCGATGTGTTCTCCTGCGACACTCGCGATACAAGTGCGCGAGATCTTGCGTCCAAGATGGTAGGGCGCGAAATCGGACAGGCGCCTGAGCGACCCTCGGTGCTGATAGGCGGCCCCGTGCTCGAGGTGCATGAGCTCAGGGCGCAGGGCGACCGCGACATCATGGTGCTCAACGGGATCGACCTCGATGTGCGCGCCGGCGAGATACATGGTATAGCGGGCGTAGCCGGAAACGGCCAGCGTGAGCTGGCGGAAGTCATCACCGGGCTGCGCCGGGCCGCATCGGGGCGCGTGTGCATCGGCGGCAGAGACATGACGAACAGCACGCCCCGCGCAGTAATCGAGGCCGGGGTGAGCCACATTCCCGAAGACCGTCTTGGCATGGGCTTAGCGCCCAACCTCGATATAACCAACAATGCGATCATGAAGCGATACCGCTCCGACGAGATGAGCCGCGGGCCTGTTATCGACGAGGCCAAAGCCAGCGGATGGACAGGCGAATTGGTGGAGAGGTTCAGCGTGAAAACCCCCAGCCTACGCACTGCGGTCAGGCTTCTGTCAGGCGGCAACTCTCAGAGGCTGCTGCTTGCGCGCGAGACGTCAATGCAGCACAAGCTGGCGGTGGCGGTCCACCCCACTCGCGGGCTGGACATAGGCGCCACCGAGGCGGTTCGCTCGATTCTTCTTAAGGAGCGGGAGAGCGGCGTTGGAACGCTGCTGATCTCGGAAGACTTGGAAGAACTGATCGCACTGTGCGACAGGATATCGGTGATGTACGAGGGACGCATAATGGGCACTGTCGGTCGTGACCAGCTGGATCTTGAGGAAATCGGCATGATGATGGCCGGCATGGCGACCGCGGCGAAAGGGGATGAACGCTCTGAAGCTAGTGTTTGAAAAGCGCGCTACAGTATCCCCCGTCTATAAGATCCTCTCGCCCATTTTGGCCATACTCATGTCCTTGGCGCTGGGCGGCATTTTCCTGTTGGCGTCCGGGTACAGTCCGCTCAAGGTCTATTACTATATGTGGTGGGGCGCGTTTTCCGACTGGTACGGTATTTCGGAAACCCTGGTGACGTCCATCCCCATAATGCTGTCCGCGCTGGGCGTGGCGCTGGCCGCCAAGATGCTGCTGTGGAATGTGGGCGCTGAGGGCCAGTTTCACATGGGCGCGTTCGCCGCAGCCTGGGTGGCGCTGTCGATGCCGAACGCGCCGGCATGGCAAGTGCTGCCGCTGATGGTGCTGGCAGGCATGATCGCGGGCGCCTTTTGGGCTCTCTTGCCCGCGATTCCCCGGGCGTATCTGGGAGTCAACGAGATCATCACCACCCTCTTGCTGAACTATGTGGCGATTTACTGGGTGGAGTATCTGGTGCACGGGCCGTGGCGAGACCCGGTAAGTCTCAACTTTCCCCTGTCCGCCCCGTTCTCCGATGCAGCTAGGCTCCCGTCTCTGTTCGGCACGCGCATACACTGGGGGTTGGTGTTCGCCCTGGCGGCCGCGGGCTTGATCTGGTTTGCGCTGGGCCGAACCAAGTGGGGCTACGAGGTGACGGTTATCGGCGAGAACCCGCGCGCCGCGCGCTACGCTGGCATGAACATCGAACGCAACATCGTGCTCACTATGTGCATTGCCGGCGCTCTGGCGGGCCTGGGCGGCATGGCGGAGGTTTCGGCGATCGCAGGCCGGATGACGCGGCAGCTGTCGCCGGGCTACGGCTACTCGGCGATCATCGTAGCGTGGCTGGGCAAGTTGAACCCATGGGCTGTGGCGCTGGTATCGGTGCTCTTCGGCGGACTGCTCGTGGGGGGCTATTCCGCCCAAGTTATCGGGGTCACGGCTGCGTCCGTCAACATGCTGCAGGGCCTGATGCTCTTTTGCGTACTGGCCACGGAGGCTCTGGGACGATATCGTGTAAGGGTTGTACATGCTGCTGTCTGCGGGAGCGGGGAGGAGGCGAGCATTGATGGCTGATTCCATGTTTGTGTCCATTCTCTCGGCCGCGGTCAGTTCCGGCACCCCCGTGCTCTACGCCGCCCTGGGCGAGCTTGTGTGCGAGCGGTCGGGCGTGCTCAATCTGGGCGTTGAAGGCATGATGCTGGTGGGCGCGGTGAGCGGGTTTCTCGCCGCAGTGCGTACAGGCAGCCTGGCCTGGGGCGTTGCGGCCGCGATTATCGCCGGAGGATGCATGGGCCTGATACATGCGTTTATGACCATCACGCTCAAGGTGAACCAGGTTGTGAGCGGACTGGCGCTTACCTTGTTCGGTACGGGCCTGTCCGGATACTTGGGCAAGTCGGTGATAGGCGTGCCGCTGGCGGCCACATTCCACCAGGCGTCCATACCCGGCCTGTCCAGCATTCCTGTGATAGGGACGGTCTTTTTCAAACATGACCTCTTGGTGTATCTTACTTATGTAGTAGTGCCGTTCCTCTGGTTCTACTTGTACCGCACCCGCCCCGGTCTACATCTCAGGTCGGTGGGCGAGAGCCCCGAGACAGCCGATGCGCTGGGAGTGAGTGTCTTCTCGATCAGATATGCAAGCGCGGTGGCGGGCGGGATGCTGGCCGGGCTGGGAGGCGCCTACTTGTCGTTGGCCTACGCTCCCAGTTGGCTTGAGAACATGACGGCCGGACGGGGCTGGATAGCCGTAGCTTTGGTGATATTTGCAGTCTGGGACCCGTTCCGAGCCATGCTCGGAGCCTACCTATTCGGAGGCATAGACGCTCTGGGCTTTCGCATACAGGTACTGGGGTCGCAGATACCATCGTTTTTTCTCAAGATGATGCCTTACGTGTTTACAATAGTTGTGCTCATAATCGTAACCGCCACGGCCGCGCGCCGCAGTTCGCGGGCGCCGGAGGCGCTTGGAGTCCCGTACGAGCGCGAATGACCGGGTGACTCCCGGAGGGGTGTTTAGTTGCCTGAGGATGTAACGAACAAGACGCCGGAAGGGCGCCAAACTGTCAGATGGAATTTCCGAATCAGCAATATCGATGCAATGCTCTCCAACGTGGCAGTGGGGATGGTCACTCCGTTCATCCCCGTGTTCGCCATGGCCTTGGGCGGAACCAAAACCGAAGTCGGGCTCATCACGGCCGTGCCGGCGTTCATCAACATGCTGATGTACCTGCCGGCGGCCCCCTTTGTGGAACGCGGCGGGAGCAGGCTTAGGATCACTGTGAGGGCGGTATTCGTTGCGCGCCTGCTCTACCTGGCTATGGGGTTCGTGCCGTTTCTGCCGTGGCCCAATTTCCGCGCGGCAATGCTCATCGCGATTCTGGGCGTTCAGACTATTCCCAACGTCATTGTGGCAGTGGCCTGGACTGCTCTCTTGGGCGACATGTTCCCCGCGGAGGAGCGGGC
>CAYYHF010000074.1:0-10836 GCA_964471415.1 uncultured Clostridia bacterium
TGTCGCCGCTTACTCACGACTGAAGTCACGAGTATGCGCGGCGAGTCAATCAATAACGGCGCCTACTGGGCATGGATTGACAAGCAGACAAAGGTATTCCGCGACAGCGTCATAGATGCGAGATTGATCGCGCCCAACACAATCACTGTTTCCGTGGACAACGTCGAACAACTCACTCTCGACCTAAGGGAGGGACTTGTTGATCTGGGCATCGTTAATCTGACCGTGGACGGTGAAACGATATCGCTGGCGCTTGAGCGGTATGGGCTGGTTACTCTCCATCGCGCTAACAACGGCACGTTCAAGCTCGGACCGGCGGTCGCTGCGGGACTCGAGAAAACACCCCGGATGTTCGGTCCGATTCGGGCCGCTTACTTCACCCCGTTCGTCTTCGTCTATGGCACCCAAGGATCTACAGACGAAACCGATGTAGCGCTCAGTCTGGCTCGTCTTCAGGCTCAGCGGTGGTGGCGGCAGGCGAATGGCTATGTGAGGATAATACCTGATACCGCTGTTACCGACGATATCATCGCCAACTACAACCTGATTCTTTTCGGAGGTCCGAGCGTCAACTCCTTCACAGCGAGAATCAGCGAGGATCTCCCTGTCAAAATAGACGGACGCCGTATCGAGCTGGGCAATCACGTCTACATAGGCGATGACCTGTCTGTCAGATTCGTATACCCAAACCCACTCAACCCCGAGAAATACGTGTCGGTTAGCGCTGGCACATCCCTTGACGGACTGAAGATGACCGAGTTGATCAACGTGATCCGTTCGTCCGCTCCACTGCCGGACTATGCGATCTACGGCGAGAAGGCATGGGTCAAGGGGTGGGGCGGTTTTCTTGCCGCAGGGTTCTTCGACAATCATTGGCAGGTTGACGAGTCGCAGGGCTACTTCAGGAAGTAACCGAGCGAACCGATGCAGCTGACCGAGGAGACAAAAGGCCAGTCTGCCGTTCCCGACATAGCGCGCCGAGCATCGTAGGCGTACAGATGGAGAGGGTGTATCCCTCTCCATCTGTGATATGCGACCAGCCGCGCGATTCATCCATCGCCCCTACTTGATGGGCTGAATCCTCATCTCAGTGGGCGCTTCCACAGCGCCGAGCGTCTGGATGTAGTCGATGACCACTTCGCTAAACATGTCGCCCGCCTTGAACACCGGAGCTGACTGCGTGAACCAGACATAGCCATCGCCGCCCGCTGCCATAAAGTCATTGGTGGCCAGTGTGTAGAGCTTGTCGGCGGCGATCGGTTTGCCTGCCACGAGCACTTCGACCACGCGCGAACCCGCCGGCTTTTCAGGATCAAACCTGACAGTCATGCCCGACACCTGGCAGAACCCCGTGTTTCCCTGGGGGTACTTGCACAGGCCGTGTTCGAGAGCGGCCATGATCTTGTCGCCGGTCAGCTCAATGACGACTACCTTGTCGGCGAACGGCAGGACGTTGTAAATGTCGCGCACGGTTATGTCGCCCGGGTTGATACTGGCCCGAATTCCGCCGCCGTTGATCATCACCACATCTGCGCCGGAAAACTCTCGTATAGCATCAGTGATGAGGTTGGTCAGGTTCGTCGAGCACGTGTGCACACGGGCGCCCTCCCCGTCCAGCGGCGCTGAAGTGCTGCCCACCACCACCGCCATTTTCTCGGCCATCGCGGCCTTGTACGACCCAGTCATCACAGCGATCGGATGGTCGGGAGCCGGTCCCGGCATCTCTGCCGTCATCCTGATCAGCTCGCCGTGGAACGAGGCGATCTTGTCGCCTGCGACCGACACGTCGAGTACGCCCACGTACTCGGCCCACTCGCCGGCCTGAACAATGAGGGTTTCCCCGATAACCTTGGGCTGTACCAGCGCTGTGTGGGAATGACCGCCAACGATGACATCGATGCCGGGTACCGCGGCCGCGAGAGCCGCATCCGCATCGATGCCTAGGTGCGACAGGCATATGATTATGTCGACTTGACCTGAGAACACGTCCACCATCTTGCCGGCTATCGCCGCAGCGTCGAGGAACTTCAGCCCAATCACATTCTTGGGATGGGTTGTGATAGGCGTGTCCACAGTGGTGAGTCCGAACACCCCCACCTTCACACCGCCCACTTCGAATATGGCGCAATCGCCCAGCAGCAGCGAGCCATCGTAGCGAGTCACATTTGCGCCCAAGAACGGGAACTTGGCCACCTGAGCCAGTCTGAGTAGCTGCTCCCGCCCAAAGTCGAATTCGTGGTTGCCGATGGCCATGGCATCAAAGCCCATATGGTTCATGACCTCGATGACGGGCAATCCGCCGAAGAAATTGACTTCGGTGGTGCCGTGGATCATGTCGCCCGCTGCAAGCAGCAGCATGTTGGCTTTCTCCTTGCGCAGCTCTTCGATGTAGACTGCCGCCTTGGCAAGCGCCCCCGCTTCCTCCTTGGCCCTAAATCGCTTGAATGGCTCGATGTGCCCGTGCACATCGTTAAGGTAGACGATGGTGAACTCGCCATCAGCCGCCATGACAGGCGCCCCGCGCCCCGCCATTATCAGGGCCGGGAGGATCAGCAAAGCAACGAGAACCGCATTGACCCTCGATTTCCGCAGCATGGTAATACCTCCTATTCACGGCTCATACTGGCGCTGTATGGGTATTCCACACCAGGGCCTAAGCTCCTCCAAAACCAGTAAAAGAGGGCCTCAAGCCGTCTCCCGCCGGCCCCAGAAAAACGTGATCAAGTCCATACGAAACAGCGATGCGCTGCAGCCAGTGATCTACTGGCTCCTGGCAACGCATCGCATTTCCGCGCTATTGTGTTCGTTGGCCTATGTACCGACCTGAGCTAGACTGATGCAGCTGACGGCCTAGAAGTACGTGGTGCAGCCAAACAAAGGGCGCACCTCAACTCTTAAGGCGCGCTGGATATCCGCGTTAGTGACCAGTTGATCTACTGCCCCTTTGAGAGCATTCTCCAACATTTTCTGGGGTTTGGGCATGGAGCCCGCGAACACAGCGAAGCTGTGGCGGTATGTATCGGCGGCTATGAGGTCGCCTTCCCAAAGGATCTCCTTGCCGCTAGGACTAGCTATCACTACGTGGAGATTGACGTTGGCGGTCATGTTGGCTCCCACAAAGCCCAGAGATGACCCTGTGTAGTTCTTGGGCTGACGCTCAACCCAACACGCGCGGATCTTGCCGCCCAGAGCTAATTCAGTGGCCACGCTGCGCAGGGCATCGGGCGACAGGTTCCATCCAGACGAGCGCACCACTGTAAAACCCTGGGCCTCCAGGTTTGCAGTGACCACGTCTGTCACGATCTGCACAAGAGGGCGCGCTGTCTGATAGCGCTCGGCGATAGTGCCCATAGCGTTGTACTCGCCGCCCACTATGGCCTGCTCAGGGCGCTCATCCTGGAACTCGAATACCGTAATCGAACATGGCCTCTCGATAGGCTGTGTCTCCGGCGGCGCATAGCTCAACTCCCAGCCCTTGTCGAGCGCCATGGCGCTGCATCCAGCCAGCATAGCCCCGATGGCTATGATCGCGGCACACGCCAGCAACTTGGACGCCTCCCTCATCTCAACCCCTCCCCAAATGTCGAACTCTGCTGTGGATCGTTCGGCTCAGTTACCAAGCCTTCTGACGGGGTTCGACGGATCTCGGACATTTCCTGCCTGTGATACCACTAGTGCGTCATCACTGTCAGGAGAAAGCCGCTTCGTGTATCAGACTCTCCTTATCGCCGTTCCCGTGGACGGCAGCATTCCCAGCGCACATGGAATGGTTGTACATCCCAAGGCTTCTGCTGCCAGAAATCGAAACCGTGGTGCAGGAATACCATATGATGCGGCGAAATGGCCCTTATTGGCATCGAGCGCGGAGCATACGATGCGCTCCTGCCGGCGAATGTGTATTCGAAATGGGGTGGTATGGGATGAAGACTAGCCGATTCAAGTCTGCCGCGGTCATGTGCGTCACAGTCATTCTGCTGCTTTCGGGATCCATATGCGCGAGTGCCGAACCGCAGTTGTACCGAACCGCCCGGAGAGTTGCTCGAACCGAAATATGGAACGACATCAACTCAGGCAGGGCCGGAAGTGCGACTGTCGCCATACTCGATGGCGGCGAAGTAGTCTATGCCGAAGGTTTCGCCATGGCAAACAGGGAAGACAGCGTGCCGGTGGACCCTACAACAGTCTTCAATATCGGTTCTGTCAGCAAGGTCTACACAGCCACTGCGGTGATGCTGCTGGTCGACGAGGGGAAGATCGATCTTGACGCCCCCGCCGCTTGGTATCTTCCGGAGTTCGCCATGGCGGACCCAAGATACCTCGACATCACCGTCAGAATGCTGCTGAACCACTCGTCCGGCCTGCCCGGCTCGATCGCCGCAGGCAACTTCGGATTCCAGTACAACACGGCTATGCACGAGGAGACTTTGGCCGTCTTGTCCCGTACACGCCTGAAACACGACCCCGGCGCGGCGGCCGTGTATTGCAATGACGGTTTCACGCTCGCGGAGATGATCATCGAGCGCGTCAGCGGACAGAACTACATGGACTTCCTGGCGAGTCGCATCTTTGAGCCGTTAGCCCTAGGCCGCACCGGGGCGAGTGTGGGCGACAAGACCGCCCGGGACGCCGCTCTTGGAGTTGTCGCGGCGTACTACAGGCCCGCGACAGGCCAAAAGGAACCGCTTGAGGCAATCTCTTTCTTGGGATCAGGGGGGCTCAGCGCCACCGCGGTGGATGTGGCCCGTTTTGCGGACAGCTTCTCAGGCGCGGGGACACACATCCTGTCTGAGCCGGCGCTCAGAGAGATGAGAACGAGTCAGCCTTCACTATCTGCGGGGAAGCTCAGAAACCCGGAGATCGCCTATGGACTGGGCTGGGATATGACGTGTGTTCCTAAGTATCAGGAGCAGGGTATACAGGTTCTTGGCAAGAGCGGCGGGACGGGGAACTACAACTCGATGGTCTACACGGCGCCGGATGAGAGAATATCGGTTGCTGTGATCGAGACCGGTCCCGGAGGGCGTTCAGTCAAGATAGCGCTCGCTATACTGGATGCCGTCCTTGTGGAAAAAGGCCTGGCAAAAGAGAAGGCTGTATCGGTTTCTGTTCCGCCGCAGCCAGAGGTAATTCCAGATGAGTACGCAACCTATTGCGGATACTACCTCCTAACCGGCGGAGGCCTGGCGCGTGTGAGCCTAGATAGGGAGGCAAATCGGTTCCTGGTGTCAAGCGTCCTTGGAGGAATGGAGATTCCATCTGCGTGCCTCTACTATAGTGAGGGCGCCTTCTACAGCGACGATTCGCAGCTCTACTTCGCCACAGTCGATGGCGAGCAATGTACCGTGGAATCGTCCCTCGGTTTTGACATGGTCCGCATGCGCAAATTGCCCGCGATCCAGGTCCCTTGCAGCATGGCTATGGAAATGAACGGAAAACAGTGGTTACGCCGAAATGTCAAGCCTTTCGAAGGCGCGCTGCTTGCCAATTCGCACCTGGTTCAGTCCAGCACCATCGAAACGCTGCCCGGATACGTCGACTTTTTCGGAATTAAGAGGGTCGAATCACCGATGTACGCAGCAATGCCGCCCGGCGCAACGCGCGATCTGGGGGATCTGACTCTGCTAGATGAGGGTGGAGAGACATGGGCGCAGTCCCTGGACATGCTGTACAGTCCTGCCGATAGCGCCGCAGCGCTCGGCATCGGCGCGAATTCGGTGACCATCGGCGACAGAGGATATAGCGAGTGGCTGAGAGCCGTACATGATTGCGTTCTGACCCCCGAAATCCCGGTCGGTGGCAGAGTCATCGTATTCACCTCGGATGGCTCGCCGAAATACGACAGCTGCGTCGATGAAGGCGATGTATTCGCGAGTGAAGGGGATTTCGTAGAGATTGCCGGAATGCCGGGCGACCAGTTCCTGATCGCCTGCGAGGCGGCCCATAGATAGACCCATGCGGCGATCATCACAATAGAACTCGTGGAATTCCTGCGTTTCACCTAACACAGTCCGCCTTGCGCGAGAGAGCAGCCTGAAGGGCCATGCCCGATTGGTCATGATCCTTCAGGCCTCATTTCTGCTGCAGCAAGCAAGTCAAGGTTAGTGACTGTAGGGAACCAATGTGGGAATGAGCACTTCCTATCCGATACTGGGCAGTCTATATGTGCCATACGCTGCACGCTTGCCGCGAAAGGCCCATCCGCCCGGCCTTTTCATCCGGCTCAGGCCGATTCCCGGATCATCATCCCCGTGGATGGCAGCATTCCCAAACGCGCGTAGAAAGGCTGTATACCCGGATCGCACATCACGTCCACCATATACAGCCCGTTCAGCTTGTGAAGCAGGCGCCTGACCAACTCGGTCCCGATGCCCTGCCCGCGATAGTCAGGAAGCACCTCAGGTAGTGGTATGTAGGCAGACAGAACCCCATCGCTGATGCCGGTGATGAAGCCCACCACGTGGTCGCTCCCTCGCAGCAACTCGAGGTGCTCCTCAGGCGATACCGAGCGGCGCCAGCCTTCGAAGAAGCCAAGTAGCATATCGAGATGGATTCCATGAAGGCTATCAACCTACCGGATCATGCGATCACTTCCATTCGCCCAGTGCTATCTGCATCATTCGGCGGAGTATGCCTTTCGTTCGCGGTAGAACCCGAGAGCTTCCAGCCGCACCGTAGCTTTCTCCAAGTAGGCAAGAGTCAACTCATCACTCTTCACAACCTGACACCTCCCAGGAATCGGTTGGTACGCCACCCCCACGTGTTGTTCTGCCTGACACGATAGGCTCCTACTTCTTTGAGAAGCGCCGAGGCAGAACTGATGATCCGGCCGATGATCCCCTCCGGATCCCACACAACCACATGGTGATCCACCAGATCGTAGTAGATTGGCTGCATCATGAGCGCCTCGTCCCGAGTGACGATGTACGGTGAAAGATCGCATGAGAGGCCTTGCTCTCTGAAGAGCTGTTGGGCCAAGTCATCATGCTTCATCTCTATTTCCCGGATGAACTCTTCTATCCTGATGCGTCTTTTCCCAGCTTCCTTCAATATGATCAGGAGGTCAAGATCTGAACCCTTGCGATTCTCGCCCCGGGCAAACGAGCCAAAAATGCCGAGCCCCAGCAGGTTTTCACCATAGTACCGCAGTATCCGATTGAGAACGCTCTCCACCCACCTGCGATGCTCGGGCGAGAAAGTCCGCAGACCTGCGACGATCGACAGGTCCATTCCCGTTCCTTCAGTCATCGGACGGCAGCGCCTCCTCTAGGGGAGTCCTCGACAAGGTACCCCATTCGCTCATGTCTATTATACTATGTGGGAGATATGGGAGTAGCCTGGCAGACGAGGCCGCGCCAGGCTCGCCGCAGAGTGAACGCCTGAGCCGATCCTCCGCAGGAAGCACGTTCCGTCTACGCCGCCCGGCGCTCTTTAGCGAGCAGCAGAGCCGTGGCGAAGATGGCGGCGGCGAACAATAGCTGAATCAGGATGTGGCCGTATATCGGGCGCAACGTGCTCGCAGTGAGCCGGGAAAGCGCCGAGATCGCATCGTTTGCCCTTACATACCAGTATGCAGGCAGGAACCGCGCGAAGGCCAGCACCGGCTTGCTCATGATCGACTGCGGCACGAACACCCCACAGAGAAAGCTCATGCCGTTAGCGATCACATTCACCGCCCCTGCCTGCGCGCCGTGGCTCCGCACGGAACTGCCGACCAAGAACCCGATGCTGGTGCTCACGATGGTGAACGCCAGCGAATTGACACAGTACAGCCACATCAGGCCTGAGGAAAGCAGGCTTTTGCCATAGAGGGCCAAACTCGCCGACACCAGAAGCGCCCAGCAACCCACGGCGAACACCCCGTGACCCGCTGCCAATTGCAGACTCATGCTGCGCGCCGGGATTGGAGCGCACAGGTTGCGCCGGTACAGGTCAGGCTTGTTGAACGCCATCATGATAGAGCTTACGCCCATCATGATCATGGCCAGCACTGCGAAGGCAAAGTACTGGTAGTAGTAGACGAACCCCTGAGTCGAGCTTCCGCAAGCTGAGGCGGACTCGATTGCAACGGGGGTCTCGAATGCCAGATCGGCCCGGGCGGCCGCCGCCAATCGCGCTTGCGATTCTTCCCCGCCATACTGCAGGCGGAGGCAGACGGTATTCAGGTACTTGTCGATGCGCATGTCCACGTAGCGGCCGCTCACGGAATCTGGCACGATGACCTTCTGCACGGCGCAGCGGCGGCCCGCCATGAGATCGGCGGAGAAACCGTCCGGGATAATCACGATGTATTCCACGTTGCGGAAGAACAGCGCGTCCTGAAGCTTCTCCGGATCATCCGGGTAGTCTACTACCCTGTTAGTCTCAGCCAGATAGCTCGCCAGTCCCTGCGCAAGCGGAGCGTCTTTGTCGCGATTTACAACGGCGATGGGCGTCTTCGTCTGAGTGAAGTCTCCGGTAGTCCGCGGAGCGCCGGCAAAGGAGAACATAATGGACAGTCCAAGGAAAACCACGAGGTAGATAGCTATCCCCCCGGCGGAGGCGCGCATCACTTTGAAGTAGGCCCTAAAGGCTTGCATATTTCTCCCTCCTCAGGCGCAAGACGCTGAGCATGCACATCAGCGCCGAAATCAGGAACAGCAGACCGATGTTGAGGAAAAACCGATGATGACTGTCGAAGATGTACAGGCTATAGAAGGCATCGGTGATCAAGGCGGCCGGATTGATGTAGGCCAGGACAGGCGCCTTGCGGGCGATTATGTCCTTCATGTTGACGACCATCAGTCCCGCAAGAAAGCTCATCGCCATGCTCGACGCAATCAGGATCGCGGTCTTCACACCCTCGCTCTTGCGGACCATAGTGCCTATGAAGGCGCCGAAGGACACGCCGACTACGCAGCCCGCCCCACACGTCAGTAGCACATACCCCAGCTGGTTTCCGAAATCCACGCGCAGCGCCAACGCAAGATACGCCAAAAGCGCCAGAACTTCGCCCAGACTGATGACAAGCGCTGCGGCTGAGTCGCTAAGCACCGCCTTGAGTTTGCGCGTGGGCGCCGCACTGCGCCGCGCCCCCTGAGGGGACAAGTCCGCCTGCACATCGGTGGTGTTGCGCAGTCCCCAGAAGCTGCTATATAGGCAGGTCATGGCTACTAGCGCATAGAAGTAGTTCAGCGCGGTGTTGGGCGCTGCGTTGCTGAACGAGACCTGCTGGGTGTAGCTACGCCTCTGCCCGAGCTGCGTAAGGAGCCCTGCCGCCGCCGCCGGGTTTTTCGCCAGGATGCCCGCTACCGTGGCGGATGTGTGCGCATACTCATCCAGAATCGCCTTGAGTATGCTCTGGTCGATCCCCGACCGACTCACGGTGAGCCCGATGGGATCGCCGACAGTGATGATCCCCGCCACAACGCCGCCCTCCAGCAATCGGCGAGCTCCCTGCTCATCGGCCACAGTCAGCTCAATCATCTGGTTCTCCCCCGGCGCCGACAGCATCTTCAGCATCTGCCCAAAGAACGAGTCCCTGCGATAGGCATCGTTGTCGATCACCGCGGTCTTAACAGGGCTGAACGCCTCGTTTCCCTTCATGAGCTGGCCAAAGGCAAAGTGGAACATCGTAGCCAGGATAAGCGGGAATACCACAGTCCAAAACACCGTCTCTCTGTCTCGCGCCAGGCACTTCAGGCGATAGCCGAACATATGCATGAACATACTGTCTCGCGCTCCTCTCAGTCCCTGAGTTGCCTGCCGGTGATCTCCAAGAACACATCGTTCAGCGTGGGCTGCTCCGAGAAGACCCGCCCGAACAAGAGATCGCGGGATTTCAAATAGTCCAGCAGGTTCAGCAGATTGTGCTGGCCTCCATCGTAATGCACAACGAGGCGATCATCGGCGTAGTCCGCCCGCGCGACATGGGGCAGTTGCCGGATCTGGCTCACATGGTCGGGCTGCAGCATGTAAAGCTCCACACTGATTGTCTCTCCGTTGTTGATCATCGCCTTTAGCTCTTCCTTTGTGCCCGTGGCCAGAGTCTTGCCCTTGTCCATGATCACGATCCGGGTGCACAGATGGTCGACTTCCTCCATGTAGTGCGAGGTGTATATCACGGTAGCACCCTGACGGTTGAGTTCGCGGATTCCTTCCAATATTTTGTTCCGGCTCTGGGGATCCACAGCCACGGTGGGTTCGTCCAGGATGAGAAGCCTGGGCTTGTGGGCGATTCCGCAGGCTATATTGAGCCGGCGCAACAACCCGCCCGAAAGCTTTTGCGGGGTGAACTTGCGGAATTCGCCCAGGCCAACGAATTCGATGGCCTCATCTACCAGGCGGCGGCGGGTCTTGGGGTCATTCACATACATTCCGCAGAAGTAATCGATGTTCTCGTCCACCCTGAGCTCCTGAAAGACCGCAACGTTCTGCATCACGATGCCGATGTTGCGCTTGCTATCGTAGGCGTTGGGCGTCATCGGCTTGCCGAACACCTCAACCACGCCTTTGTCGTATTTTAGGAGCGACAGAATGCAGTTGATCGTGGTGGTCTTGCCGGATCCGTTGGGACCCAACAGACCCAGGATCTCGCCTTCGGCCACCTCCAGGCTGAAGTGGTCCAGGGCAAGCAGGTTTCCGTATCGCTTCACCAGGTTCTCCACCCTAACAAGCATCGCGACTCCTCCCGATCGTTTGTGCCTCGATTCTATCGGCTGCGCCGTCGCGCCGTTAGTGCCTACCATCAGTTCTCGGGATGACAGTTGTCACAATCTTTGCAAGTCATGATTCTCGTCGGCCGCGGGCGCAATGCCGATGTATTGTTGGACAAAGGCGGGGATGGTAGACTTGATCTCG
>CAYYHF010000075.1:0-10508 GCA_964471415.1 uncultured Clostridia bacterium
GGTCGGGGCGGGGAGCGTACGTGTGCGCGGAGCGAGGTTGTTTGCAGCGGGCAGTGGGTTCGGGCAAACTTTCGAGAGCGCTCGAGGTCGAGGTGCCCGAAGATGTTGTTACAGCGCTCTCCAATAGATTGGGCGGAGTTGATGAGCCATAGGTGTCTTTGGGTGTTCTTGGGTTCCTAGGCCTTGCATAACCGGCCGGAACTATCGCGAAGCGTCAGTTGGGATCCGGCGCCTCGCCCAGGGGCCTATGAAGCGCCGCAAGATAGTCCGGCTTTATGCGGGTCATGGGGGTGACGATCAATGGCTAAAGTGAGAGTATTTGAGCTGGCCAAAGAGCTCAACATGCCTAGCCGCGATGTAGTTGTGCTCTTAAACGAGTTAGGCGTGAAGGCAAAGAATCACATGAGCGCGATCGACGAGAATGCGGCGCGCTATGTGATGAGAAAGTTCGGGCCTGAAGCTCAGAAAGCAGAAGATCAGAAGGAAGAGTCCGGTGCGCCTCCGTCATCGCCTTCCGATGCGGTGAAGGGCGATGCGTCTGCATCGCGCCCCGAGCCAGGCGTGTCTTCTGCACAAGCTGCGCGGCCTTCCGATGGGCGCCGCAGGCAGGAACGGACACCGGCTGCGCAGGGCCCAATGCCGCGTGCGGCAGGCGCCGGACGGCCGGAGCGTCCGAGTGACGCCAGATCGCCCAAACCCCTCGACCCATCGTATCCATTCATACCAGCGCGTCACAGGGTTCAAGGAGGCGGGGCCGCGCGTCCACGCCCGGCAAGGCCGGTACAGCCGCAACATGCTGGGCAGCCGCTAGGCGCCGAGCGAAGCGAAAGGTTTGACCGGCCTGACCGGTACCCGGGGCCGGCCGGGCCCGGGGCACGGACGCGACCAGTCGGACCAGGGGAGCCCGAAGCGGGTTTCCGGCGCGGTCCGGCTGTCTCCGTTCCACCGTCTCCAGCATCTCAAGCTGCGACTTCGGTCGCAAGAGGTCCTGCGAAGGGTAAGCCTGCCTGGTCCGGCAGGGGAAGGCGTCGCGGGGGCGCAGACGACGATATGGAGATGACCAGAGGAGGACGCAGGCCCGACAGGCGCAGCAGAAAAAGGGCTCCGACCTCGGCTCCGCTTGGCGATGCCCGTCTCATAGAGCATCGCGTGAAGGCTGGGGACATCGATGGCGCCGATGACATTGTCGTAAGGCGGATCGGGCGCAGGCGCGCGAAGCCTACCAAGGTTCGACGAGTAGAGATAGGCGAGGCGATAGCCGTGCGCGATCTTGCGGCGAAGCTGGAGATATCCGCGCCCGAAGCGGTGAGCAGGCTTGTCAAGATGGGTGTAATGGCCGGCATAAATCAGGAGATAGAGGGCGAGATAGCGCAGATACTCGCGACTGATCTCGGTTTCGATGCCGAGCTCACCTCCGAGCGGGAGGAGCGAGAAATAGCCATCGCTGAAATCGAGGATCGCCCGGAGAGTCTGAAGCCCCGACCGCCTGTAGTCACGATAATGGGGCATGTGGATCACGGCAAGACGTCTCTTCTGGACGCAATACGGGAAGCTAACGTAACTGCCACAGAGGCAGGAGGCATTACTCAGCATATAGGCGCCTATCAGGCGGAGCTTAACGGAAGGAAGATCACCTTCCTCGACACCCCCGGACATGAAGCTTTCACGGCGATGAGAGCCCGGGGAGCTCAGGCTACGGATGTTGCGGTGCTCGTGGTGGCGGCTGACGATGGGGTTATGCCCCAGACTATTGAGGCCATCAACCATGCGCGCGATGCCGATGTTCCCATAGTTGTGGCAGTGAACAAGATCGACAAACCGCACGCGCAGCCCGAGCGAGTGCAGCGGCAGCTGTCCGAGATGGGATTGGTTCCCGAGGAGTGGGGCGGCGATACCGTTATGGTGCCCGTATCGGCTGTCCAGAAGAAGGGGATTGAAGATCTCCTGGAGATGATACTGCTTGTGGCGGACATGCGCGACCTCAAGGCAAATCCCGACCGCCCGGCGCTGGGCACTGTGATCGAGGCCCGGGTGGACCGCGGAAGAGGGCCGGTTGCAACGGTGCTCATCCAAAAGGGCACGCTTCATGTAGGCGACTCGTTCCTCGTGGGTGAGGTGTGCGGCAGGGTGAGGGCGATGGCCGATTACCGAGGCGAGGCGGTGGAAAACGCGACTCCATCAATGCCTGTGGAGGTTCTGGGCCTCGGCTACGTACCTGAAGCGGGCGATGTGTTTCAGGTGGTAATTGATGAGCGCGAGGCCAGGCAGGTCGCCGAGAGACGCTCAGAGCGCAAACGTATTACGGAAATCGGGGAAGCCAGCAAGAAGGTGTCCCTCGAGGATCTGTTCAGCCAGATCAGGGAGGGGCAGACCAAAGAACTCAGGCTCATAATCAAGGCGGACGTGCAAGGCTCCGTTGAAGCTCTTAAGCAGGCCATCGAACGGCTGTCTACAGACGAAGTGCGTGTGAACGTGATTCACGGAGGCGTGGGCGCTGTCAGCGAGTCCGATGTGATGCTGGCATCTGCATCTAATGCGGTGATCATCGGCTTCAATGTGCGTCCCGACACGGCGGGGGCATCGAGCGCTCAGGTCGAGCAGGTGGATGTAAGGCTGTATCGCGTGATATATGAGGCCATCGACGATGTCAAGAAGGCTATGGAAGGGCTCCTAGAGCCGGAGTTCCGCGAAGTCGTCTACGGACACACGCAGGTGAGAGCCACTTTCAAGATCCCTAAGGCTGGGGTAGTGGCTGGTTGCTACGTTACCGATGGCAAGATCCCGCGATCTGCGCAAGTCAGGTTGGTACGCGATGGTGTCGTGATACACGATGGCAAGATTGCATCGCTCAAGCGCTTCAAGGATGACGTGCGGGAGGTAGCCGCAGGCTTCGAGTGCGGCATCGGAATAGAAGGTTTCAATGATATTCGCGAAGGCGATGTCATCGAAGGGTACGGCAAGGAGGCTGTCAAGCGGGAGCTATAGCCGATGGGCGTTTGCGTTGTGAGCGTTTGCGCCGAGCAATCACTCAACTTGCATGTCTGGAGGTGCCAGATGTTGCCTACCTACCGAAATGATCGAGTGCGCGCCGCAATGCGCCAGGAAATATCGAACATGCTTCAGCGCGATCTGAAGGACCCGAGGCTGGGGTTCGCCACTGTGACTGATGTCAGGGTCAGCGGCGATCTTCAGCATGTACAGGTCTACGTGAGCATACTCGGCGATGATGCCGCAAGAAGCCAGACAATGCAGGCCCTTGAAAGCGCGCGCGGCTATATTCGCTCGGAGATCGGCCGTCGCGTGCAGCTTCGACTGACTCCCGAGATCAGCTTCGCCTATGATGATTCCATTGAGCGCGGCGCCCGGATTCTGAGAATCATCTCGGAGATTCAGGGCGAAGAAGGCAACGTAGAGGGCGATACACAGGGCGACAAGGAGAATGAGAGTTGAACGTTCCAGGCGAGATTGTGAAGGCTGTTGAGCGCGCCGGACGAGTCTTGATCACCTCCCACGTGGTTCCCGATGGCGATGCTGTAGGCTCCGTGCTCGGCATGAAGCTTGCCTTGGAACACCTAGGCAAGGAGGTTCGGGTGGCTCTTTCCGATGGTGTGCCGCCTTCGCTTCGCTTTCTTCCGGGATCGATGGGCGTCAACACCGGCGAATGCGGCTCGCCATGGCAGTTCGATTTGGCTTTGGTGCTCGACTGTGGAGCTCTAGACCGTGTGGGCAAGTGCGTGGAGGCGGTTCGCGCTTGCCCAACGACGATAAACATCGACCATCACGCCACTAACACTCAGTTCGCCACGATCAACTGGGTCGATACCGGGGCTGCCGCCACGTGCCAGATGGTCGCGGAATTGGTTCGCGCGCTCGGAGTAGCCTACGATCCGGATATGGCCACTTGCCTGTTCACTGGGGTGTCCACTGATACAGGCTCGTTTCGCTATTCCAACACAACGGCGTCAACCTTCCGCATCGCAGCCCAGCTAGCTGAAGCGGGAGCCGAGCCCTGGGAGATAGCCCAGAGCGTCTACGACTCCAAACCATACAGCGCTCTGGCTGCTCTGGGCGAAGCCATACTTGGCATGGAGTTCAGCTGCGGTCGTCTCATCGCCATCATGAGCATCCGAGCTGCCGATATGGAGCGACACGGCATCAGCGAAGGCGACACTGAAGGTTTCATCGGCTATGCGCGTTCTATTGAGGGAGTCGAAATCGCAGCGGCCTTCCGCGAAGTAGGGCAGGGACTCATACGTGTAGGGCTACGTTCGAAGGAGCGCGCGGACGTGGCCAGGGTTGCCGGCGAGTTCGGAGGCGGAGGGCACGTGCGCGCTTCAGGTTGCTCGATTCAGGGCACCATTGAAGAGGCTCGTATGAAGCTCATGCCTCGACTTGAGCAGGCGCTTCGCGAGGCGGGATATACGTGGACGGCATAGTCGCCATACATAAGCCAGCCCAGATGACCTCCCATGATGTCGTAGCGCGCACAAGGAGAATCACGGGCGAACGTTCTTCCGGTCACACAGGCACACTCGATCCCGATGCCACCGGTCTGCTGGTGGTATGTATGGGCAAAGCCACCAGGCTCACACGCTTCATGGAAGACTTCCCAAAGACGTACGAGGCCGAGATCGTATTCGGCGTGTCCACCTCCACCGGCGATGCCAGCGGACAGGTCGTCGCGGAGAGCGCGGATTTCTCGATCCCACGTTCCGAGGTGTTTGCGGCATGCAGTAAGTTCGTAGGCGACATACAGCAGGTACCGCCGATGGTTTCGGCGCTCCGCCGAGGAGGTCGCAGGCTGTATGAGCTGGCGCGCGAGGGCATAACCGTTGAGCGAGATCCTCGTACTGTCAGTGTGTACCGCATAGAGCCGCTATCCGTCCCAAGCTGGCCTTCGCATTTGGAGCGCGGTTCGCGTGGCAGGATACGGGTGGAGTGTTCTCGGGGAACTTATGTTCGAACCCTATGCGAAGACATATGTCGTAGACTCGGCATCGCCGGCCACTTGGGCGCCCTGGTTCGAACAGCGACCTCCGGCTTCACGCTGGACCAGGCGGTTACCCTTGACGAACTCGAGCAGATGGCCGCTTTCGGATCGTTGGCTCAGGTGATCAAGCCGCCCCTCGTGGGCGTCAGGCATCTTCCGGCACTGGACCTTGACGAGCTCGAAGCCGGCCGGGTCAGCCACGGAACAGCTTTCGAATGCGATGCCAGCCGCGTACGCAATGCGGCAGCCACTGTAGCAGGGAATGTCACCTACATCTCTCTAGTGCGCCCTGATGGTTCTCTCGCTGCCATAGCGAGGGCAAGGCGCGGCGATGTTGGGCTCCTGATTCAGCCCAAGGTCGTTTTGTGAATCGCGAGGTGTTGTAGAATGCATCGATGCTTCATGAGCAGCAACCAACGCCCCCGACACACTGCCGAAGTCTATGCGCTGGGCACTTTCGATGGTGTGCACATCGGACATGCGGCGTTGATCCGAGAAGCAGTCGCCACCGCCGAGAACCGCGGCACAGCCTGCGGAGTCTACACTTTTGATGTCCATCCCATGCAAGTGGTATGCCCCGAGCGCGCGCCTGCTGCCCTAACGACGATCCATGACAAGCTGAATCTCATAGAATCGCTGGGAGTGGATGTGGCGGTGGTTCGGGCTTTCGACCTAAACCTTGCGCATATGCCCCCTCAGTCTTTCGTGGCAGACGTGCTCCGCGATTCGCTCGGCGCCAAGTGCGTTATCGTGGGGTTCGATTACTCATTCGGTCGCGGCGGAGCGGGAACCCCGGCGATGCTCCAAAGGCTTGCACAGGATATGGGCATCAGCGTAAGAGTTTTGCCCCCTGTTCGGCTCCACGACGAGCCGGCCTCAAGCACAGGTATCCGGGCCGCGCTGGCCTGCGGAGATGTGAAGCGCGCAGCGCGCCTTCTGGGCAGGCGTTACTTCGTCCGAGGCGTTGTGGAGCGGGGAAGAGGGGTTGGTCGCCGCATTGGGATCCCCACGGCGAATGTGAGCGTTCCGGCAGAGATCGCGCTACCCATGTCGGGAGTGTACGCTTGTGTGGCGCGCTCGGGCCCGTCACCGATCTGTCTCGGCGTATGCAACATCGGAGTGAGGCCCACATTCGGCGATCAGGCTCGCGGAGTCACGCTGGAGGTCCACCTAATGGACCAAGAACCCGAGCTGTATGGAACCTGCCTTACCGTGGAGTTCGTGGCGCGCCTCAGGGATGAACTGAGGTTCGCCGACCCCGACCGGCTTCGCGAGCAGATCCAGGAGGACATGTCCGTGGCTCGACTCCTTCTGGAAAACCCGCTGGACTGAGTTTACACCCAATGTCCCGTGTGCTAAGATGTACGTTGGCAACCTGGCAGAGCAGGTTCTGCCGAACCCCTTACTAGGGCTGCCGATCCTCCAACGGCTTTCTTGGTAAGGGGGGATCCAAAATGAGGAGGTGCAGCATCCTTTGAGCCTGAGCATCGACGAAAAGCGAGCTATCATCGAGAAGTATCGGATTCACGATTCCGATACCGGGTCCCCGGAAGTACAAGTGGCGATTCTGACCGAGAGGATAAACTACCTAACGGAACATCTGAAAACGCATAAGAAGGACCATCACTCCAGGCGAGGTCTGCTCAAGATGGTCGGTAGACGGCGAGCGCTCCTAGACTACCTGAAGGACACCGACATCGATCGCTACAGAGCCATCGTGGAACGCCTAGGGTTGCGCAAGTAAGGGAAGAGCTACGGAGAGCGGGTGTTCACCTTCCCGCTCTCCTACTTGTAAGCGAACTGCGCTACACACTGAGGAGGTAGGTAACTTAATGCATCAAACGTTTGAAACGGTCGTGGCAGGAAGGAAGTTGGTGGTCGACACCGGATATGTCGCCTGTCAGGCCGGGGGGTCTGCACTGTTGCGCTACGGCGATACGGTGGTCCTGGTGACCGCGACCGCATCTAGGGAGCCGAGAGAGGGCATAGACTTCTTCCCGCTCCTAGTCGACTATGAGGAAAGGCTCTATGCCGTTGGCAAGATCCCCGGAGGGTTTATCAAGCGCGAGGGTCGCCCGAGTGAAGCGGCGATACTGTCCGGGCGGCAGATCGACAGGCCGATACGGCCGCTGTTTCCGGAGGGTTTCAGGAATGATGTCCAGGTAGTCGCGGTGGTGATGTCCGTCGAGCCCGGGGTGGAGCCATCGGTGCTCGCAATGAACGGAGCGTCAATTGCACTTGGCATTTCCGATGTGCCCTTCGATGGTCCCATCGCAGGCGTCAAGGTCGGCCTTGTGGACGGTGAATACGTGATCAACCCCAGCGCGGAGCAGCTGGACAAGTCAACCCTGTCGTTGGTTGTTGCAGGCACTCGCGATGCCGTGCTCATGGTGGAGGCCGGAGCCAATGAAGTCTCCGAGGAACAAGTGCTGGAGGCGATCATGCGCGGCCACGACACAATCAGGGAGATAATCGCTTTTCAAGACGAGATCATAGCAGCGGTCGGCGTAGGCAAACGGGAGTTTAGAGTATTCGAACCCGATTCGGATGTTGCCGCGAAGGTTCGAAAGTTCGCCCGAGACAAGCTGGACGCGGCTGTTCGCAATCCCGACAAGCTGGCGCGCGAGGAGATGACCGATGCCGTTCGACTGGCCACCCATGCCCATATCGAAGAGGAGATGGGCGAAGACGCGCCTCACAAGGACATAGACGCCGCAATAGATGACATGCTCAAGGACATAGTGCGCAAGATGATCACGGTGGAGCGTACTCGGCCCGATGGTCGAGCGCTGGACGAGATTCGTCCGATAAACTGCGCTGTGGGCTTGCTTCCCCGCGTTCACGGATCCGCCATGTTTCGTAGGGGGCAGACCCAGGTAATCACGGCATGCACTCTTGGAGCCATCGGGGAGATGCAGATTATCGACGACCTTGGCCTAGAGGAGTCGAAGCGCTACATACACCACTATAACTTCCCACCCTACAGCGTTGGCGAGGTGCGCCCCATACGTGGACCGGGGCGGCGCGAGATAGGTCACGGAGCGTTGGCGGAGCGCGCTCTCTTGCCGGTCATCCCCTCGGAAGAGGAGTTCCCCTATACTATCAGGCTGGTGTCGGAGGTCGTCGAATCCAACGGCTCAAGCAGCCAGGCATCGATCTGCGGCAGCACGCTTTCCCTGATGGACGCGGGCGTGCCTATCCGAAAGCCGGTGGCCGGCGTTGCCATGGGCTTGATCAAGTATGACGACGAATTTGCCATACTCACCGACATCCAGGGCATGGAAGACCATCTCGGCGACATGGACTTCAAGGTTGCAGGCACGCGCGATGGCGTGACGGCGATACAGATGGATATCAAGGTCAGAGGTATCTCCCGCGAAATACTCCGATCTGCGCTTGCGCAGGCGCACCGAGGCAGGATGTTCATCCTCGACAAGATGCTGGAGACTCTGCCCGAGCCTCGGCCCGAGCTGTCGCCGTATGCGCCCAGGATGCTCACGATAAGCATTGATCCCGACAAGATTCGGGACGTGATCGGGCCCGGCGGCAAGATGATACGCAAGATCATAGAGTTGACGAACACCAAGATCGACATCGAAGACGATGGTCGCGTGTTTATCTCGTCAATCGATGAGAACGATGCGCAGCGCGCGCTGGCTATGATCAATGAGCTGGTGCACGACCCGGAGCCGGGCGAGGTCTATACGGGCAAGGTGACTCGGATCATGCCGTTCGGCGCTTTCGTAGAAGTGCTGCCCGGCAAGGAAGGCCTGGTGCACATCTCTCAGCTGGCCTACGAGCGTGTTGCAACTGTGGAAGATGTTGTGAACATAGGCGATGAGGTGACGGTGAGAGTAACCGAAATCGACAGCCAAGGCCGGATCAACCTGTCGCGCAAGGATCTCCTGCCCAAGCCGGAAGGGTTTGTGGAACGGCCTTTGGACCGTGGTCCGAGAGCGCCGCGAGGGGGCTTCCAAAGAGGTGGCGCCGGGCCCAGGCGGGATGCCGGCGGCGACCGCAGGCGCAGATAGGTTCGGACCGCATCAAGCAGCACAGCCGGATCAGTTCCGGCTTTTTTTTATGCCCAACCTTCATATTTATCCAGTGTCGCGCCACTTACCATCATGATGGTATCCTCTGATGGTAACGCCAGTAAAATGCGGCAATTCACCTGCCAAATGCGGCCCTGGGCCGCAGATGTGGTTGACACAATCGACGAGATTCGATAAACTCCTATACAAGTTCATTCATAGCCTTTATGGATTGTCCTGCCGCCGAAACAAAGCAAAGTCGCTGCACGCAAAGGAGCATCGATCGCATGACTTCAGACAAGGCAATTCTCTCCACCGTGGGGCTGAGCAAGCATTTCAGTGGTGTCAAGGCGATTACTAACCTGGATGTCAATGTGAAGAAGGGTAGGATCCATGGGCTTATCGGCCCCAACGGGGCCGGGAAGTCCACGTTCTTCAACCTGGTTTCTGGACTTCTTCCGCCCACCGAAGGGCAGATCTACTTCGACTCTGTGAACATAACCAACCTTCCGGCTCAGCAAGTGGCCCGAATGGGGCTTGCGCGCTCCTTCCAGGCTGCCATGATGATGCCCGATACTGTACTGGAGAATGTCATGGCAGGTATGTACTACTACTCCGGTACCGATCCCATCGGGACGCTCATTCGGCGACCTCGTGTCTACCGTGCTCATGAGAGGGAGATCAGGCAGAAGGCACAAGAGGCTCTGGATTTCGTGGGAATGGCGGACTCAGTCGACCGCTGGGCCGGCGAACTAGTCTGGGTGGAACGTCAACTAGTGCAGATTGCTCGTGCCTTAGTACTGAATCCGAAGCTATTGCTTCTGGATGAACCTACCTCGGGAATGGGACTCAAAGAGACAGAAGATCTTAAGGGCATTATCAGACACATAAGAGACACCGGAGTTACCGTAGTCCTAGTCAGTCACGATGTAAGCTTAGTTGTGGATCTGTGTGATTGGGTCACCGTCATCAATTTCGGAGAGAAGATCAGCGAGGGGAGCCCGAAGCACATACAGAGCGATCCGAAAGTACTGGAGGCTTATCTCGGTGAAGAAGAGCAGCATGCTTAAGGTTGAAAACGTTTCCGTTTCCTACGGGCCAGTGAGGGCGCTAGAAAATGTAAGCATTGATGTGGAACAAGGAGAGATTGTAGCCCTGATCGGAGCGAACGGCGCAGGCAAGACAACGTTGCTCAAAGCGATTCTGGGTATTCAGAAGGTTCAGAGCGGAAAAGTGCTCTTCTTGGGAAACGACATCACCAACAAAAACACCGACAAGGTCGCCAACATGGGTTTGGGTCTCATACCCGAAGGCCACCTGGTGTTCTCCTCGATGACAGTCCTGGAGAACCTCCAATTGGGCGCTTACCACAGCCCTCAGCACTTCAAAGCCAACCTAGAGAACGTATTTGAGTCTTTTCCAGTTCTGCGCAAAAGAATCCACCAGACTGCAGGAACTCTGAGCGGCGGGGAACAGCAGATGCTGTC
>CAYYHF010000076.1:0-10294 GCA_964471415.1 uncultured Clostridia bacterium
CGCGGCAACTCCCCAGCTTACAGCCATATACATCCGTAGTGGGCCATCGCGAACAAAGTCAACGTGGACGAGCCGTTGCACCCGGCCCATATCTCCTTCCCCTCTGCGCGCCCGCCACACTCGATTTCGGCCCCGAAAACGAGCCTTTCGCCAACGGGCTGGGTCGTAGAACCCAGGGTTGGCGCCAAGGCTGGGTCGTAGGGTACAGGCCCACGGCCTCCATCGCCGTCTGCGATGCGCCACCACGTTTTCCTATATCTGAGCCCCAGCTACAAGGCGCGGGCCGCGGCGCTCCCAACGGGCATCGACGACCGCCATCCGCATGACTGCCGGCTGGGGTTGCTGCCGAGAGGTACACGTGGGCGCTATCTAACGCTGAATCCTGACACTAAGGACGCCAAAGGCTCAGGGTAGATCACCCGCACCAGGTAGAGCCCGTCAGGCGGAGCTGTGGCGGGGCCTTTCGATCGGTCGCGCGATTCCAGAAGCCTCCCAAGAAGGCCGGCATCGGCCCGCCCCGCTCCCACTTCAAGCAAGGCGCCTACGATGGCGCGGACCATCTTGTAGAGAAATCCGTCCGCCTCGATCTCCACCGTCACGGCATCCAGCCCCAGAAACCCGTTCCTGGCAGGTTGAACCTCCAAGCGCCGAATCGTACGGACGCTCGTCCTGGCTGATGAGCCTGTTGACGCGAACGCGCTGAAGTCATGCTGCCCCACCAGGCACCGGGCAGCATCCGACATAGCCTGCATATCGAGGCTCTTCTTCACCAGCAACGCCCTGCCCGAAAGCAGTGCGCTCCCCGCCTGCGCCTCGGGCACGATCACGTACCGGTATACCTTGGCAATGGCATCGTAACGCGCGTTGAAACTTTCCGGCGCGTCGAATGACCTGAGCGCCCGCACATCCGGCGGGAGCGCTGTGTTGAGCGCCGGCGCAAATCTATCGCCCGGTATCCGCGAGCCAGTGGCGAAACTCGCCACTTGCCCCAGGGCATGCACCCCGGCATCGGTCCTGCCCGCCCCGACTATCCTGCGCTGCTCGCCGCTGATCCGTGCAATCGCATCCTCCACCGCGCCCTGCACGGTGCGGATAGCCCGGCCAGTCCTGGTAAGCGCCTCTTTCCCGCGCAACTGAAGCTCAGAACCGGTCGCCGCTCCTGTCCCTTCTCCTTGAGCCGCGCCCGGCATCTCGCCGCCCGCCTGCGCCCACGCCTGGCGCTGTGCCTGCACTTGAAAGCCTTGGAATGCCGTACCCACATACTCCAGCACCAGGCCGATCTGGCGCATCGTGTCCTGGCGCAGGTCGTGCTCGCGGAACGCATCACAGTGCATCCTACAGCACCACCACGACCAGCACTGCGTATGCCGTCACAAGAAGCAAAGCCGCCGCGTCGAGCGCGCCCATGCGCAGTTGCCTCAGCCTGGTCCTGCCCTGCCCGCCCCTATAACATCTGGCCTCCATGGCCATGGCCAGTTCGTCCGCGCGCCTGAACGCGCTCACGAACAGGGGCACCAGTATCGGAATCATGGCCCGGGCACGCTTGGCGATGTTTCCTGTCTCAAAATCCGCTCCCCGCGCCATCTGCGCCTTCATTATCTTGTCCGTCTCCTCCAGGAGAGTCGGTATGAAGCGCAAGGCAATGGTCATCATCATGGCAAGCTCGTGAGCGGGTACTCCCACAAACGACAGGGGCTTGAGCAGACTCTCGAGTCCGTCTGTGAACGCGATCGGCGATGTGGTCAAAGTTACAATGGACGTGGCCATGATGAGCAGCGACAGGCGCGCCACGGTTATCAGCCCTTGAGCCAGCCCACGGTCGGTGGCTACGATCTTGCCTATCCGGAAGATGGGTTCTCCAGGATCCATGAACAGATGCAGGCCGAATGTGAGCACCATCACGAACAGAAGCGGTCTTAGCCCCCGAAGTACCATCTTGATCGGCACTCGCGATGCCAACACCGCCCCGATAATCAGCGCCCCAAGGGCCGCATATGCCCACGCGCTCTTCACTATAAACAGCGCTATGACCACTACCAACGACAGCGAGATCTTGGAACGAGGATCCAGTCGATGCATGAGCGACTCGCCCGGAATGTACTGACCGATCGCGATAGAAGAGATGTTCATGGACCCACCTCCCATCCGCGTTCCTGTCCACATGCGCGGTCCTCTTCCCGCTCTCGCTCCTGCCCGCTTTGACCCCGATCCGTGCCGCCTGGCGCGCCGATCAGCACAGGCGCCAGCACGCGCAGGGCTTCCTCCACTGTGATCACATCCTCAGCCGATGGAAGGCCCCTGGCCGCAAGCTCGGCCATGAGCGCCGTAACCTGCGGGACTCCCAAGCCCATGTCTACAAGCTCCTCACGCCTGCGAAACACCTCGCGCGCCGACCCCTCCATCGCCACAGTACCGCCGTCCATGACAATGAGCCTTTCGGCGAACCGTGCCACATCCTCCATGCTGTGAGAAACCAGCACGATGGTGTAGCCGTGCGCCTCATGCAGTTGCCTGATCTCGCCCAACACTTCCTCGCGCCCGCGCGGGTCCATTCCCGCAGTGGGCTCGTCCAGCACCAGCACCTCAGGGCGCATGGCCAGTACGCCCGCTATCGCCACTCTACGCTTCTGCCCGCCCGAAAGCTCAAAAGGTGACCTGTCGCACAGGGCATCATAGTCGAGATCAACCACGCGCATGGCTTCGCGAACTGCCTCGTCTACCTCAGCTTCGCTCATGCCCATGCTCCGGGGCGCGAATGCAATATCGGCAGCAACCGTCTCCTCAAATAGCTGGTGTTCGGGGTATTGGAACACCAGACCCACCTTGCGCCGCACATCCCGTAGCGCAACTGTTCGGCTCCAGATGTCGCGTCCTTCGACCAACACATGACCGGAATCGGGCTTGAGCAACCCGTTAAAGTGCTGTATAAGGGTGGACTTCCCCGAGCCGGTCCGCCCTATAATCGCCACGAGCTCTCCCCGGTCTATGCGAACGTTCACATCGGTGAGCGCCTGTCGCGCCAATGGAGTGCCCCTCATGTAGGTAAAGCAGAGGTCGCGCGTCTCAATTATCGCATCGCTCGTCGCTTTGCTCATCGTATCGCTCAACTCCGCCCTCCCCCCTCCGCCCCGCTGGTCACGTTGGTGTTGTGGTGGGTCACGGCAGGCCTGCCAACCCCGCCAGCGCCAACGAGCGACTCGACATCATCGGCCAGCTCAGCCACTGTAAGCGGGCATCGTGTCAGCGGTGCCCCGGCGGCGCGCAGCGCGTACGCGAGCTCCGTCACCTGTGGAACGTCCAGGTCTAGGCTGCGCAACGTTGCAGGCTGGGAGAAGACCTCGCGCGGCGACCCTCGGAGCGCGATGCGCCCGCCCTCCATAACTACAACCCTGTCGGCCAGAACAGCCTCGTTCATAAAATGGGTGATGTGTACAACGGCTATGCCCTCTTCAGAAGCCAGACGCCTCACGGTGGCAAGCACTTCGCTCCTGCCCACCGGGTCGAGCATGGCTGTGGGTTCATCGAGGACAATACATTTGGGTCTCATCGAGATGACGCCGGCAATGGCCACCCGCTGCTTCTGCCCTCCTGAGAGCATGTGGGGCGCGGACCTCTCGCTTCCGGTCATGTCGACGAGCGCCAAAGCCTCGTCGACCCGGCGCCTGATCTCGCCGGGCGAAACGCCCAGGTTCTCCGGTCCGAACGCCACATCCTCCTCGACGGTTGTGGCTACTATCTGGTTATCAGGGTTCTGAAACACCATGCCCACCGTCTGACGTATGTCCCACAGCCGGGATTCATCACGTGTGTTCATCCCGAGCACAAAGACATCGCCGCGTGTGGGCACAAGAATGGCGTTCATGTGTTTCGCGAGTGTGGACTTGCCCGAACCGTTATGCCCGATCACGGCCACGAACTCGCCGCCTGCAACCTCAAGGCTCACGTCGAGAAGAGCTTCCACTTCGCCCGGGCCGCCGCCATCGTACGTGTAGGACACGTTCTCGACGCGAATCACAGGCTCCATGGACTATCACGTCACTTCTTAGCTTTAGCTTTCTTCTCGCCGGCGCTGCCTCTGTCGACCAGCTCTATCACGGCCATAGGAGCAGCATCGCCGCGCCTGGGCCCAAGCTTCACGATGCGGGTGTACCCGCCGGGCCTCTCAGCATACTGCGGTCCTATCTCATCAAACAACCTCTGCAGCGCCGCAGGCTCCAGAATATACTGCGCCGCAAGACGTCTGTGATGGAGCTCACCCTTCCTTGCCCATGTTATCAGCTTCTCAGCAATGGGGCGCATCTCTTTCGCCTTCGACTCAGTGGTGATGATCCTGTCATGGATGAACAGGTTCGTCACAGAGCTGCGGAAAAGGGCGCGCCTTGCAGACGCCGTGCGGCCGAGTTTTCCCTGCCTCACTTGCGCTCTCCTCCTTCATCCTAACCGTCCGTAATACTACTCCTCAGGCTGCCGGAGCGACAGATTGAGCGACTCCAGCTTCTGCTTAACTTCTTCAAGCGACTTGCGGCCCAGGTTCCTGACCTTCATCATGTCCTCTTCGGTCTTGCGGATCAGTTCATCGACACTGTTTATGCCGGCTCTCTTGAGGCAGTTGTAGGAGCGTACCGATAGATCCAGTTCCTCAATGGTCATCTCCATCACGCGCTCGTGCTTATCCTGCTCCGGCTGGGCTTCGGCAACGGGCTCCTCTTCCTCCTCGGAAAGGTTAATGAACAACCGCAGAAGGTCGGTCATCATGCCGGCCGCGGCGCTCACTGCTTCTTTCGGCCGCGTGGTTCCGTATGTCCATACCTCAAGAACCAGCCTATCGTAGTCGGTAACACCGCCTACGCGCGCGTTCTCGACCGTGTAGTTCACGCGCTCCACAGGCGTGAATATGGAGTCCATGGGTATCACGCCGATGGGCTGCTCAGGTCGCTTGTTCTTCTCCGCCGGCACGTAGCCGCGTCCTGGCTCCACCAGTGCCTCCAGCGCCAGCCTCGCGCCTGCCTCTTCCTGCTTGCCCGTATCGGACCTGATGGATTCCACAGTTCCCAAGGTGGCGATGTGGAGTTCCGGATTGAGGATCTCTACCTCTGCATCGGCCTCAAAGTCCGCCGCGGTCACATCTCCCGGGCCCTTGGCATCCAGCCTGATGACCCGGGGTTCTCCGCCGTGCAACTTCACAAGCAGGCTCTTGAGATTCAGTATGATATCGGTAACATCCTCGTAGACCCCAGGGATGGTCGAAAACTCGTGCAACACCCCGTCGATCTTGACCGAAGCGACCGCCGCCCCGGGCAACGACGACAGAAGGATCCTGCGCAATGAGTTGCCCAGGGTTATGCCGTATCCTCTCTCGAGGGGCTCTACGACAAACCTGCCGTATCGGTCGCCATCTTCCTGGCAATCGATTCTAGGCCTTGGAGATTCGATCATAGCGCGCTCAGCACCCTCCTTCTCATCTGGGGCAGCATTACTTCGAGTACAGCTCGACGATCAAGTGCTCCTGGATATCCAGGTCGACCTGGTCCCTTGTTGGAACCGACAGCACCCTCCCGCCCAGCCGGTCCTCTCCCAGCGACAGCCACGCGGGCATGCTCGGAGCGGATCCCTCTGCGAGTCCCTTGAAATGAATTAGATTCCGGCTTCCGGTTCTCACTGAAACCTCATCGCCCGGACGCATTTCGCATGAAGGCACAGATACCTTCTTGCCGTTCACTGCGAAGTGGCCATGCCGCACCAATTGCCTGGCCTGAGCTCTGGAATCGGCCAAGCCCAGCCTATATACAACGTTGTCGAGGCGCATCTCCAACACCGCGAGGAGGTTCTCGCCGGTGATTCCGCGCCTGCGCTCCGCCATATTGAAGTAGCGCGCGAACTGAGCCTCGTGGACGCCGTAGATCCGTCGAAGCTTCTGCTTCTCTCTGAGCTGAGTTCCGTATTCCGATGCCTTCTTGCGACCCTGTCCGTGCTGCCCTGGCGGGTACGCCCTCCGGCCTACAGAGCATCTGTCACTATAGCACCTGTCTCCCTTGAGGAAGAGCTTCGTTCCCTCGCGGCGGCAGAGCCGGCACACAGGTCCCGTATATCTCGACATTTCAGCACCTCCTGTTCGCTCGTGGCTATACGCGCCGTCTCTTAGGCGGCCTGCACCCGTTGTGAGGGATGGGCGTTACATCCTTGATCATGCTGACTTCCAGACCTGCCGCCTGAAGCGACCTGACCGCGGCCTCGCGCCCTCCTCCCGGCCCCTTGACCAGCACCTCGATGGTGCGCATCCCGTGTTCCATCGCCGCGCGCGCCGCCACATCGGCTGCCTGCTGAGCCGCGAACGGGGTGCCTTTGCGCGACCCCTTAAAGCCCATGGCGCCCGAAGACGACCAGGATACTACCGCGCCCGCAGGATCGGTAATCGTAATAAGGGTGTTGTTGAAGCTGGACTTTATGTGCGCAATCCCAGACTCAATGTTCTTTCGTTCCCGCCTTCTGGGCCTTGCCTGTCTCTTGGCCATCAGCGATCCTCCTTCAGCTCTTCTTGCGGCCGCCGACCGTCCTCTTGGGTCCCTTGCGAGTCCGCGCGTTGGTCTTGGTGCGCTGACCCCTCACGGGCAGGCCGCGACGGTGTCTGAGGCCACGGTAGCAACCGATCTCCATGAGCCTTTTCGCGTTCTGGGCCTCTTCGCGATGGAGGTCGCCTTCCACCTTGTAGCCGCGATCGATCGACTCGCGCAACTTACTGACTTCATCTTCCGTCAGGTCCCTCACTCGCGTATCCGGGTTTATCCCGGTCTCGCTCAGGATCTGCTTGGAGGATGTCAGGCCGAGTCCATATATATAGGTGAGGGCTATCTCTATTCGCTTGTCCCTCGGAAGGTCTACGCCTGCGATTCGCGCCATCTATCGCTACACCTCCTAGCCCTGCCGCTGCTTGTGCGTGGGATTTGAGCATATCACGCGCACACGGCCTTTTCTCTTGACTATCTTGCACTTATCACACATCTTCTTAACGGACGGTCTTACCTTCATGTGAAACCCTCCTACTTGTATCTCCACACTATCCTGCCACGAGTGAGATCGTAAGGCGACAGCTGAATGGTGACCCGATCGCCAGGCAGAATCCTAATGAACTTCATCCGCATCTTGCCGGACACGTGGGCCAGCACCTTGTGGCCGTTCTCAAGCTCCACTCTGAACATGGCGTTCGGCAGAGGCTCAATCACGGTACCTTCGACTTCGACGCAATCTTCCTTGGCCATTACTGAGCATGCTCCTCCTTTCTCTCGCGGGGTCTGTAAGCTCTTAGCGCCGTAACAAGTTGAGTATCGGAGAGCGGGAGGCCCGATGTGAGCCTCGACCTGGCGCCCTCGTCCACCTGCTCCAAAGCGATCAGGTGAGCCCTGTTCTTTCGCTTCGGACTGGATATCTTATGCGTGACGCCATCGGCGATGTAGACGTATCGGTCCTCCTCCGTAAGGCCGACTACTACGTAAAGCCTTCCCTTGTCCCTTCCCATTTTCGACACTACCAATTGTCCAAGCGATGGACCATCGGAAGACACAGCCTCCGCACCTTCCTCACAAGTTACGGGAGAGTCAGAACCTCGGGACCATCGAGAGTCACGGCCACCGTATGCTCAAAGTGGGCCGACAGAGATCCATCCAGTGTGCACGCGGTCCACCCATCGCTCAAGATACGAACCTCGTGCCCGCCCGCATTAACCATTGGTTCAATAGCGAGAACCATCCCCGCCCTAAGCCTGATCCCCTCGCCAGGGCGCCCGAAATTCGGAATCTGCGGTTCCTCATGCATATTCCGCCCGATTCCGTGCCCTACAAAGTCTCGCACTACTGAGAACCCATTCGCCTCCACAACAGCCTGAACCGCGCTGCCGATGTCTCCAAGACGAAGCCCGGGTCGCGCATTCTCTATCCCGGCATGCAAAGACTCGCGCGTTGCCTGCATGAGCCGCTCAGCCTCGGAAGACACTGATCCCACTCCCAAAGTGACGGCAGCATCGCCGTGATACCCATCGACTATCGCGCCCACATCCACGCTGACTATATCGCCTTCCACCAAGATCCTACCGCCCGGAATGCCGTGGATGACCTCATCGTTTACTGAGGCGCAGATCGAAGCGGGGAACCCACGGTATCCCTTAAAGGACGGAACGCCGTTGCCCTCGCGTATTGTGTTCTCAGCGATCCTATCCAGCCATCCTGTGCTGACGCCGGGCCGAACGTTCTCGCGAAGCGTCTCCAAAACCTGCGCTACCAGCGCGCCCGCTCGTCGCATCCGGGCTATCTCGTCCGGAGTCCTTAGAATGATCATATATCACCGCATCCTCGGAGCCTGAGCACGCTCGAAACGCGCTCACGCACGGACTCGGGGTCGCCCATCCCGTCCACCGATAAAAGCAGCCCCAAGCTTGCGTAGAAGCTCTTCAGAGGTTCCGTCTGCTCACGGTAGGTTTCCAGCCTCTTTGCCACTGTATCGGGCGTATCATCGTCCCTCTGAATCAGCTCTGCACCGCAACTGCACACTCCGTCCGGCGGCGGGTTAAACTCCACGTGCCATGCCCGCCCGCACTCGGGGCATACACGGCGCCCCACGGCCCGCCTCACCAGTTCGGCATCGGGCACATCGATTGTGATCACGCCGTCCAACTTCAGGCCGCTGCCCTGCAAAACCGCCTGCAACTCGCGGGCCTGCGGAACCGTTCGCGGAAAACCGTCCAAAACGAACCCCCGCGCCGCATCGTCCTGAGACAACCTCTCGCGCACTATGCCCAAGGTCACATCGTCAGGAACGAGTCGGCCTGCGTCCATATAGCGGCGAGCTTCCATCCCAAGCGCGGAGCCGGCCGCCACAGCCGCTCGGAACATGTCGCCTGTGGAGATGTGCGGCACGCCGTATTCATGCGAAAGCCCTACAGCCTGAGTGCCCTTACCCGCGCCGGGCGGCCCCATCAAAACCAACCGCATCTTGTGTGCACTCCCAATCCATACTCCTACTTCAGGAAGCCCTCGTACTGCCTCATGATCAGCTGCGCCTCAATCTGCTTCATCGTGTCGAGCGCCACGCCGACCACGATGATCAGCCCGGTGCCGCCGAACGAGATGCTGCCCGAGGTGAGCTTGCCCGTGATATTCGGAAGCAGCGCGATAGCCGCCAGGAAGATGGCTCCCACAAAGGTAAGCCTGGTAAGCACGCGGTCGAGATACTCGGCCGTTGGCCTTCCCGGCCTGAATCCGGGGATAAACCCACCGTACTTTTTCATGTTGTCGGCCACTTCCACCGGGTTGAACGTGATGCCGGTGTAGAAGTAGGTGAAGAGTATCACCAAAACGACGTACACGATATTATATACCCACGCATTGTAGATAAACCTGTTCACGCTGGCGGCGATCGCCGGCACGAACTGCCCTATCGTCTGCGGAAATGCCAGAACCGAGGAGGCGAAAATCACCGGGATCACGCCTGCCTGGTTCAGCCGTATCGGCATGTGCGTGCTCTGCCCGCCGTATACTCTGCGGCCTACCACCCTTTTGGGATACTGCACCGGTATCTTCCGCTGCGCTTCGCTGGTGGCGATGACCGCCACTATCAGCGCCAAGCCCATCACTGCGTACACCAACGACAAAGCTATGTTCCCAACGCCCTGCCTTACCATGCCAAACACGCCCTGTAGCTGCGCCGGAAAGCGAGACAGGATACCGGCAAAGATGATCAGCGAGATGCCGTTACCGATTCCCTTCTCTGAGATCTTGTCGCCGAGCCACATTGTGAACGCCGCCCCGGCCGTCATACTCAGCACGATGAGCAGCTTCCAGACCGCTCCGGGCCTAACAGCCGTGCCGAACATCGCAGCATAGCTGTAGCCCTGGATGAGAGCGAGCACCACAGCTCCGTACCGAGTGTACTGCGACATTTTCTTGCGGCCCTCCGGCCCTTCCTTTTTCAGTTCCTCAAGGGCAGGAATGACCACCGCGAGCAGCTCAATGATAATCGATGCAGTGATGTACGGTCCTACGTTGAGCGCAAACACAGTCGCTCTGGATAACCCGCCTCCGGAGAACATGTCCAGAAGGCTCAGAAGGCCTACTCCAGTCTCGCCGGCCAGCCTCTGGAACTCAGCCACGAAGCTCGCCGTGTTCACGCCGGGGACAGGTATAAATGACCCGAGCCTGTAGATGAACAGCAAGAAAGCTGTGTACAAGATCTTCTTTCGAAGATCCGGCACTCTCCAAGCGTTGATCAGCGCTCCCAGCACCTATATCACCTCCGCGGAGCCTCC
>CAYYHF010000077.1:0-10267 GCA_964471415.1 uncultured Clostridia bacterium
ACCTGACGCTGGGCAAATCGGGGATCGAGGCAGCGATGGATCCATGGCTTTTGGGGCGGAGTTCATCGTATAGCCGCACCGGCCTGCTGTCTACTATCTCAAGCCAGCCCGACAGGGGCTACTCCGTGCGGCTTACGATAGACTTGCGTGTGCAGCGTGCCTCGGAGGCAGCGCTTGCAGGGCGGCGAGGCGCTGTGGTCGTGGTAGATGCCGCAAACGGCGAGGTGCTGGCTGCGGCAAGCAGCCCCTGGGCGGAACCGGCGCTGCTCGATTCGGCATGGGATGTCATCCTGGCGCGAGAGGATTCTCCCTTGATGTGCAGGCCGCTCACTGGGCTGTACCCGCCGGGTTCCACTATCAAGCCCGCGATAGCTGGGGCGGCTATCGACTTGGGGCTTGCAGGCGATGGAGCGGTGTACGATTGTCGAGGCTCGATCCGCGCGGGCGGCTCCGTGATAAGGGATGCCGCGGGCGCGCACGGCAATGTGGACTTGGATACGGCGATTGCGCTCTCGTGCAATACGGCTTTCGTCCATCTTGCCCTAGAGGCTGGTTCCCGGCTGCCGGAGGCCCTCGGTCGGTACTGCTTATCAGGCTCCTTGCCGCTGGAGGCGCCTACTGCGCCCGCGGCGCTTCCAAGCGAGGCGACTGAAGAGGCCCTCGGCCAGCTTGCTATCGGTCAGGGCGATATGGTAGTGACGCCGCTGCACGTAGCCATGATTGCCGCTGCAGTCGTCAATCACGGGGTGATGATGCGCCCTCGGCTCGTTCGGGAGGTCTATACAGACAGCGGAGCGGTTGTGTGGCGCTCAAGTCCGGGGGTGCTGCGCGTCCCGATGACGTCCGGAGCCGCCCACGCGGTAGCCCGCGGCATGCGGGCGGCGGTGGAATGGGGTACTGCGCGGGCCGCAGATCTTGCAGGCTACACTGTGGGCGGCAAGACGGGCACGGCCGAGAATCCTCATGGGCGGCCGCATGCATGGTTTGCAGGTTACGTCCAGCATGCGGGCAGGAAGTTAGCCTTGGCCATCGTCATTGAGAACGGAGGCTCCGGAGGGCAGGCGGCGGCTCCTCTGGCGGGCGGGATTTTCAGTGCGGCGTTGAGTGGGAGGTGAGAAAGTGACCGGCGAACTCTTGGGTGGCAGGTATTCTATGCTCGACACAATAGGCGAAGGCGGTATGGCCACGGTCTATCGTGCCACAGACACATTTTTGCAGCGAACTGTAGCCATCAAGGTGCTCAGGCCGCAATATGCATCGGACGCGGAGTTTCGCGAGAGATTCAGGCGGGAGGCCCAGAGCGCCGCGGCCTTGTCTCACCCTAACATCGTCAATGTATACGATGTGGGCAGGGATAACGGGTCCAATTACATCGTTATGGAATGTGTGGACGGTCGGACGCTTAACGATATCATAACGAGCGAAGGCAGGCTGAGCGCCGACAGAACAGCCGAGTATAGCATGCAGATACTGGATGCGCTGGGGCACGCACACTCAAACGGCGTCATCCATCGCGATATAAAGCCGCACAACATACTGATAACGCGCGATGGGCGCGTCAAAGTGACTGACTTCGGCATTGCGCGGGCCGTGTCGGCGAGCGCTCTCACTGAAACAGGCCGAGTGATAGGCACTGTCAACTACACCTCGCCCGAGCAGGCGCGCGGGGCTGCCGCCACTGCCGAGTCCGACATATATTCACTGGGAGTAGTGATGTACGAGATGCTCACCGGGAGACTGCCGTTCGCCGGCGATACTCCGGTCTCAGTGGCCCTAAAGCACGTGCAGGAGGAGCCGACCCCGCTGTCGCTTGTGAACCCGGGCGTTCCGCCCGAATTCGAGCGCGTGGTCATGCGGGCGCTGGCCAAGAGCCCTGATGACAGGTGGCGGACCGCTCGGTCCTTCAAGAGTGCGATTGTCCGTGCGCGCCAGGCAGCGGGCGGGAATGCGCAGGATAAGGTGCCCGCCTTCGACGGTGAGGAAGGCAAAGCCATCTCGGCGATTAAAGACAATGACGAGCACAACATCACCAGGCCGTTTGAGAAGCCGGGGGAGGCCTTTGAAGTGCAACGCGACCAACCCAAGCGTGACCGTCCGGGGCGCCTCAAGGTGTGGGGCGTTGTGGCGGTGCTGATTATGCTACTTGCGGGCGGCGCTTTCGGCGCGCTCCGCGCGTTCAGGCAATGGATTCAGGTTGAGGAGGTTGCCGTGCCCGAAATCGTAGGGAAGACACTTCCCGAGGCTGAAGGCATCATGCGACGCAACCGTCTTGTTCTCGACTCGTCGGTCAAGCGCTACGATGATGAGGTGGAGTACAACCGAGTCATCTCGCAGGACCCTGCGGCCGGCGTGAAGCGCAAGGTGCATTCGATGGTGCGCGCGGTTGTGAGCCTGGGCCCGGAGATGGTCACTGTACCCAGCCTGTTCAACAAGACGGAGCGCGAAGCCCGGTTTGAGCTTGAAGGCCTTAAGATCTCATTGGGCGAGAAGACAGAAGGGTATCACGAGGAAGTGCAGCCCGGCAGGATCATGGGGCAGCAACCTGAGGCGGGGTTGTATGTGTCCAAGGGATCCAAGATCGACATCGTCGTCTCGGTGGGCCCTCCTCCTCCGCCTCCTGAGGTGCCGCTGGTCCGCGGCATGACGCTGGAGGAGGCGACTTCAGCGCTGCACGCGGTCGGGCTGGTTGTGGGCAATGTGACGACCAGGTTCAGCATCTTCTACCACGTTGGCACGGTTGTTGATCAGTCTCCTGCTCCATACGTCAAGGCTGAGCCGGGCACGGCTGTTGATCTGGTGATCGCCGAGAGGGATGCGCAAGGAGGCGGGTCCTCATCTGACGCGGGATCGCGCAGGTTTGCGGTTACCTATACGGTTCCGCCTGGTCCGTCCATGCAGGAAATCGTGATCAAGGTGATCGACAGCTACGGTGAACGGATATGCTACGGCCCTCGCTCGCACAGCCCGGGCGAAAGCATAGCGCACGTAGTGGAGGTATTCGGGTCCGGGAAGATCGAAGTATGGGTAGACGGGCGTCCGGTGAGAGCCGACGATGTATGACACCGGTGTTGTCATGAGGGTAACGGGCGGATTGTGCTGGGTGATGACCGATGCGGCGCGCGATGTCGTGCAATGCGCTGCTCGCGGCCGTGTGAAAAGGCGAGAAGGCCGAGTGGTCGTGGGGGACCGGGTGCGCATATCCCGTGAACCCGGCGGCCGCGGCGTGGTGGAAGAGGCGCTGCCAAGGAAGACGCATCTCACTCGTCCGCAGGTGGCCAATGTCGACCAGGCCATCGTGGTTATGTCGGTCGCCCGACCTGAACCCAACCTCTATCTCTTCGACAGGCTGCTGGTTTTGGCGAACCATTCTGGTCTGGACGCCGTGGCGTGCTTCACCAAAGCTGACCTTGATCCTGGAGGCGAGCAGTCGCTTCTGGTGGACATCTACTCCGAGGCGGGCTACAGGACGATTCTGACCAGCGCCCGTTCGGGCTTGGGCATCGACGAGCTGTCATCGGCTCTGGCGGGCAAGACATCGGTGTTCGCAGGTCCCTCGGGTGCCGGCAAGTCGGCCCTGCTCAACGCGGTCCAGCCAGGTCACGATCTGGCCGAGGGCGAGCTGTCGGCGCGCATAGGTCGAGGACGTCATACCACGCGGGAGGTGTGTCTCATCTCGCTGGACGTTGGAGGCGCTGTTGCCGACACGCCTGGTTTCTCGGTCCTTGATATCGATTCCATCAAACCGCGCGAGCTCGCCATGGGATTCCGCGAAATCCGCAGCCATGAGGCCGGATGCAAGTTCGTTGGATGCCTGCACGATGCCGAGCCGGAGTGCGCGGTCAAATCGGCGCTGGACGATGGTCGAATAGATAGGGGACGCTACGCACGCTACCTGATGTTTCTGGAGGAACTGAGGGGGGCGGAGAAGAGGCAGTACAGGTAGGAGGTGTTCATATGGCGCTGATCAAGGTAGCTCCGTCTATCCTATCGGCCGATTTTGCCCGGCTGGCCCATGAGATCGGCAGGGTATCGGCGTGTGCCGACATGCTGCACGTGGATGTGATGGACGGCAGATTCGTTCCCAACATAACAATAGGTCCTCCTGTAGTCCGATGCATTAGGCAAGCTACCCAGCTTCCGCTGGACGTGCACCTGATGATAGTGGAGCCGGAGCGGCACGTGGCGGCCTTCGCAGAGGCGGGCGCGGACATCATTTCCGTCCATGCTGAGGCTACATTCCATCTCCATCGTGTGCTCAGCGACATCCGCGCGCTGGGGTGCCGCCCGGCCGTTGCAATAAACCCCGCTACGAGCGTCTACGCCGTACAGAACGTATTGCATATGGTGGACATGGTGCTCGTCATGACGGTGAACCCGGGGTTCGGAGGGCAGCGGATGATCGCGACCGCGCTCCGAAAGGCTGGCGAGATCCGGGCCATTGCCGCCGGTGAGGGGCTCTCCTTGGACATCCAGGTGGACGGCGGGATTACTTGCGATACTGTGGGGAAGGCGGCGGCGGCAGGCGCCAACATCTTCGTCGCCGGCAGCTACGTATTTGGCGCGGACGATCCGGGAGGCGCCGTGAGTCGGCTGCGCCAAGAGGCTCGGAAGGCGCTGGGGCGGCAGTAGCAAGGTGACATTCCTTCCGTGTCATTACAGCGTTGACCGCCATGAGCGTGTGATATAATCATCCGTGCAGCTTGAGGGCTGTTTACCAGAGGGGAGGGTAGGCCTTGAAGCTACCGGGTGTCAATATCAAACTAGTGGCGGCAAGTCTGGCTGTCGCGCTGGTTCTGCTTTTCGGAGGACATGCCGTCTTCCGCATGACGTCGATCTCCATTCCCGTGGAACGCCGTCTGCGGCTGATGGCCGAGGTGAAGTCGCATTCGATTGAACTGACTCCTTACGGGACTGTACTCGATGTCGAACTGGCCGATGTGACAGACCTTTCTGAAACATTCAGAAAGATGGAGCTGGCCGCCGCCCGACTAGCCGGGCGCAACGGTGTGTGGATACGGATCCGCGACTCGCGCGATGAGACTTTGCGCGATGCATACTACCGTCTTCACTTCTCATTGCAGGAGGCCGCGGCCCAAGGATCCTTTGCGCAGCTGGAAAGCCGAGCTGAGCAGGTCGCGCGCGAAGCAGGCCTTTCGGATTTCCGCATAGTGGTAGACTCTGATTACATCTATGTGGCGATGTCGAACGGTGCAAGTCAGCTATACCAGGTGGTTTCCAGGCAGTCTCATGAAACTTCCGCATCGGGTGAGTCTGCGATTGCGCGCTCCTCTCGATCTTGGGGAGGTGTGCGCATATGGTGAGAGACGTAGCGATTGGAGTGTGGACTCCGGCGCTCGTCTTCTGCCTGGCTTTGGGCTACGATCCCGCCCCGGTGGTGCTGGCGGGAGGAGTGGCTGCGCTCGTCCAGTTGCTGCTGTCGGGGCGAATCGGCGGCCGCCGATTCGAGGCGGCCGGCCCGGTGTGCGCCGGAGCGCAGACGATTGGACTGACCTTCGGGGACGTGGGAGGGCAGGAGAGTGCCAAACGTGAATTGGTCGAGGCGCTCGAGTTCATAAAGAACGAAGATAGCGCCGTTCGCTTAGGAATCCGCCCGCTCCGCGGGATACTTCTGAGCGGACCCCCGGGCACCGGCAAGACCTTGCTGGCGAGGGCCGCCGCGAGCTACACAGACGCGGCCTTCATATCCGCGGCCGGCAGCGATTTTGTGGAGATGTACGCCGGCGTGGGCGCAAGGCGCGTGCGCGATCTGTTCAGCGCTGCGCGCTCCCAAGCCTCGGCTTCCCGCAAGAAGACGGCTGTGATATTCATAGACGAGATAGACGTGCTCGGAGGAGTTCGCGGTAAGCACTCCAGCCATCTCGAATATGACCAGACCCTCAACCAACTGCTGGTGGAGATGGACGGGCTGGTGTCGGCATCGCGCAACGGGGTGAGGGTGTTGGTGGTGGGCGCCACCAACCGAGCGGACTTGCTAGATCCGGCCCTGCTCAGGCCGGGCAGGTTCGACAGAGTGGTCAATGTGGACCTGCCTGATCGCGAGGGACGCCGCAGGATACTTGAAATACACACCAGGCGCAAGCCGCTCGCCGATGATGTGGACTTGGACCGCGTTGCAGCCGAGGCCTTTGGGTTTTCCGGCGCTTACCTGGAGAGCCTGACCAACGAGGCGGCAATCATGGCGCTCCGCGCCGGGCGGGCCCGCGTAACCATGGCCGATTTTTCCGAGGCGATGGAGAAGGTGATCATGGGGGAGAAAATGGACAGGCGTCCGGATGTGGACGAGCTGCTCAGAGTGGCAGTGCACGAGGTGGGGCACGCAGTCGCCAGCGAGCGGCTGAGGCCTGGTTCGGTGGCAGCAGTGACGGTGTCCAGCCGCGGCAAGGCCCTAGGCTACGTGCGTCAGTCTCCTAGGTCCGACACCTACATTGAAACCCGGGCTGAGATGGAGGGCCGGATGTCGATGCTGCTGGCCGGAGCAGTGGCGGAGGAACTCATCTTGGGCCAGCGGAGCACAGGCGCTTCGCAAGACATCGAACAAGCTGTAGAGACGGCTCGCAAGATCGTCAACTGCGGTCTGTCGGACCTCGGAATAATCAGCGAGGAGGACATACCTCGCGAGCAATACCATGACGCCATATGGCGCCTGGTAAAGGCGCAGGAAGACCACACTCGCGCTTTGCTCTGCGAATACTCGGAATTCATCCGGGATATCGCGGGCGAGCTTATGGACGTTGAGAGAATAGACGGAGATTCATTCAGACAGCGCCTGACCAGGGCCGCGTAGCGCGCGCCTCGGGGGCGCGCGGGGGGCAGGCTTTGAAATGAAGGCGGAGATACTGTCGGTCGGCACCGAGCTGCTGTTGGGGCAGGTCGTAGATACGAACGCTGCTTACATTGCCCGTCGACTGGCAGAGCTGGGCGTTGTTTTGCACCGCAAAACCACTGTGGGCGATAACCTCGGCCGAGTGGCCGCCGCTGTGCGCGAGGCGTTGGCCCGGGCTGATGTGGTGATCGCTACCGGCGGCTTGGGTCCTACGGAAGACGACTTGACCCGAGAGGCGGTCGCTTGCGCGCTTTCGGTGCGGTTGGTGGAAAACCCCGATGCCATCGCCAACATGGAGAGATTCTTCGCCGCCCGAGGCGCTCGCATGACCCAGAACAATCGCAAGCAGGCCCTAATGCCTCAGGAGGGCGCCGGAGGGATCATTCCCAACAGGATCGGCACCGCATTCGGCATTGTGTTCAGGTCCGGGGACAAGCGGGTGATATGCCTGCCTGGCGTGCCGCGCGAGATGGAACAGATGATGGACGAATGGGTCATGCCCTACATCCGCGACCGCATCCTCGCGGGGGGCGGCGGCGAAGTGATAAAGTCGAGAGTCGTCCGGACCGTGGGGATCGGCGAGTCCGCTCTGGAAGAGCGCATAGTGGATCTGGCCCATCTGCGCGACAACCCTACAGTTGCAACCTACGCCGGCGGAGGCGAGTGCCAGGTGAGGGTGACTGCGCGGGCCGCTACTTCCGCTCAGGCCGATGCGCTCATCGAGCCGGTCGTATCAGTTGTGTGTCGGCGACTGGGACGCCTTGTATACGGTTTCGACCGCGATACGCTGGAACAGGTGGTGGGCCGTCTGCTTGCCCGGTCGGGCAAGACCTTAGCGTGCGCCGAGTCGTGCACCGGGGGTCTCGTATCGGCCGCGATCACCAGCGTGCCCGGTAGTTCCGAGTATTTCGACCGAGGCCTGATCACATACAGCAACCGAGCCAAGCTGGAGCAGCTGGGAGTGGACCAGAGCACTCTGGCTCAATACGGAGCTGTGAGCCGCGAGACGGCTGTTGGCATGGCCGTTGGCGCTGCGCGGGTTGCCAAGGCCGACATCGGCCTGTCGGTCACGGGAATCGCAGGCCCCGGGGGAGGCACCGATGCCAAGCCCGTGGGCCTGGTTCATTTTGCTCTGGCCGACTTGGGCATGCCATCGGTGATCGCTGCCAGAATCAGATTCGGCGGAGATCGCGCTGCGGTGCGGAGCCGGGCGGTCAAGTTTTCGTTGGACTTGGCCAGGAGGCATCTGGAGAATCACCCTGAGAGTGAGCAACAATAACCCGGATGGGCGGTGCTTTGCGTGGAGGAATATCGACGCGAGTCTGGAATTTCCAAAGTCAGAGCATTTATCGCGGTACCCGTGACTGGGCCGGCGGTGGCGGCGATAGGCTGCATGGTAAGCCACATGAAACAGGCCGGAGTCAATGCAAAGTGGGTGGAGCCACAGAACATGCACCTCACGCTGAAGTTCTTGGGCGATCTTCCGCGGGCGCGAATTGAGCCGCTGGCCGATGCAGTTAGCCGGGCTGTGCAGGGCGAACTCAAGTTCGAGATGGCGCTTCGCGGCGCGGGCGCATTCCCGAGTCTACGCCGCCCGCGGGTATTCTGGGCGGGCGTGGACGAAGGGGCGGATCGCTTAAGCCGATTGGCGCGCCGCATCGATGCATCCACGGTTGCCGCGGGTTTTCCCCGGGCCGATAAGCCGTTTTGTCCGCACCTCACCATAGGAAGGGCTCGCGACGACTCGGCGGGGGCGCGGGCAGCCGAGATTATCTCGGGCAATTGCGATGCCCGTTGGGGCCTGGTCGTTGTGGACGGGATCCACGTGGTGGCCAGTGTCCTGAAACCATTGGGCCCGGTCTACACATCGCTCGCGCGCATTTCGCTCACTTGACCACCGAACATGTGTGCGGCGGTTGTGGTATGATTGAGGCGAGAATCCCCGGGCCGATCTGGGAAGGAGCGATGAGTCTTGGATGAGAAGCAAAAGGCGCTGGAGATAGCGGTTGCTCAGATTGAAAAGGAATTCGGAAAGGGCTCTATAATGCGACTTGGCGAGTCCACTGGCGTTGGCGTGGTGGGCGCGATCCCCACCGGCGCGATCGCGCTTGACGTGGCTTTGGGCGTTGGCGGGATACCGCGTGGACGAGTTGCCGAGATATACGGCCCTGAATCGTCCGGCAAAACCACTGTGGCGCTGCATATCATCGCCGAAGCGCAGAAGATGGGCGGCGTGGCCGCCTTCATCGATGCTGAGCACGCGCTTGACGCTTCCTACGCGAAGCGCCTCGGGGTCGATATCGATAACCTGCTTATCTCGCAGCCTGACACCGGGGAACAGGCTCTCGAGATCACCGAGGCCCTGGTTCGAAGCGGCGCTGTGGATGTGGTGGTGGTCGACTCAGTGGCCGCCTTGGTGCCTCGCTCTGAAATTGAAGGGGAGATGGGCGACTCCCATGTGGGTCTGCAGGCCAGGCTGATGTCGCAGGCGCTGCGCAAGCTGACCGGCGCCATTTCCAAGTCCAACACGTGCGTGATATTCATCAATCAGATCCGCGAGAAGGTCGGCGTGATGTTCGGAAATCCCGAAACAACTCCCGGAGGCCGAGCGCTCAAGTTCTACGCGTCCGTTCGGCTGGAAGTGCGCCGTGTAGAATCGCTCAAACAAGGTTCCGAGCAGATCGGCAACCGTACCCGCGCCAAAGTGGTCAAGAACAAGGTGGCTCCGCCCTTTAGGGACGCGGAGTTCGACATCATATACGGCGAGGGCATTTCTCGTGAAGGATCGCTGCTGGACGTGGGAGATACCACCGGAGTCATAACCAAGAGCGGAACATGGTACTCATACGGTGACCTTCGGCTGGGTCAGGGCAAAGAGAACTCGCGCCAGTTCCTGAAGGCCAATCCCGACCTGGCCTCCGAGATCGAGTCCAAGATCAGGGAGGCTGTGGGGTTGCCCAACACGGGTGGCGAGTCAGAGGGCGATGCGAAGGCGACTGCCGAGGCGGCCGGCAAATCTGCAGAGTCGGACCGGTCGGTGCCGGGGCGCGGCGCCAAGAAGGAGCGCGGCCGCGGTGCCAAGTGATCGGCGCCGGCGTACACCTACGTTGGCAGGCGCTCGTTCCGCTGCATACAGGCTCCTCGCTGTACAGGCTCGCACACAGGCCGAGCTGAGAGCGGCTCTGCTGCGCCGGGGCTACAGCGAGGAGCACGTAGCCGAAGTCATGCGGGAGACGATTCGCCTCGGTTACATCGACGATGCGGCAACCGCGCATCGCTGGGCAGAGAGCGCGGCCGGCCAGCGCCGGTACGGCGTGCGCGGAATCGCGCGGAGGCTATCGGGCCGGGGAATTGACCCGGAGCTTTCGGCCCAGGCTGCACAGGCGGCGTACGAGGCAGAGGGAGTGGATGCGTATCAGGTGG
>CAYYHF010000078.1:0-10200 GCA_964471415.1 uncultured Clostridia bacterium
GTGGGCCGGCGTAGCTCAGTTGGTAGAGCGGCGCACTCGTAATGCGCAGGTCGCGGGTTCGATTCCCTTCGCCGGCTCCATCATATTCCCAGCCAGAGGCCACGATGGGTGACGCAAAGCGGAACCGGAGATTTGCGGCTCGCGCGGGCCTGGCGTGGAGAAACAGACGCCCAGCTGTGGGCGTTTTGTGATTTCGGTTTTGGGTAAGCCATGGGCATTGTGGGTTCGGGTTGGCGGTTATGCCGGACCCGCTCTTGGCAGTGCAACCTGAGACGCCGTTGGCTGCTTATGACTCCATTGCCTACCCGTGCTATCTATGCTACGATGGGCACGTGGAGCAATACGGGTAGGGGGTGTCGTCTGCCCCGCATGGTTCCCGTGGTGTGACTGCTCTGGTTCCATGGCATTGGCGTTTCGGCCTTGCCGGCGTCACGCCGGTGTGTCCCATTGCTTCGCGCATTTTGGTGTTTGGGGCGATCACTATGCATCAGGTGGATCTTCACGGGATGAAAACGGCGGAGGCTATAGCCTGTTTCATCACGGCTTACGATAGCGCTCTGGGGCGCGGCCCAGTGCAGGGCTGTGGCAGTGGCTCTCGTTCTGGCGTGTGTCTCAAGGTGGTTCACGGATATGGATCGGGCGGATCGGGCGGCGATACGCGCCGCGCAGTTCGCTCGCTGCTGAAGGCCAACCCGGCTTGCGCCGATTATGTTCTGGGGGAAGATGTCGATGGCAACCCAGGATATACTATAGTCTACCCGCATCGACGTCTGCCGTCAGGCTCAGAACGGCTCTACCCCGGGATTGTGGACTATTGCTCATCGCCCAAGACCAAGTCCGATGTTATCCGTCGTTTCGCGCGTAGGAGCGCCGAAGGCGACATAACTCGCGCTCTGCGCGAACTCGAGAATGACGGAAGGTTGCGATCATTTGTGAGGAATGGCCGGAAGCACTATGTAGATCCGCGTTCCGAACGTGGTCGCAACTAGCTGTCAGCTATGGAACGGACGGTCGCCGGTGCGAGTCATTTGCGAAAGGAAGTGCACGTCCGTGGCGAGCGAACGCAGGCAAAACGTGATTAACAGGCTGAAGCGGATAGAAGGGCAGGTAAAAGGAGTACAGCGCATGATCGAAGATGGCAAGGAGTGCTCCGATATCCTAGACCAAGTAGCCGCGGCAAGGACAGCGCTATACAACGCAGGGATACTTATTCTCGAAAACCATGCCCGGGAGTGTATTCTGGGCGCGAGTGAGTCGGAAGTGAGCGATGAGGCGGTTGATGCGCTTGTGAGGGTCATCAAGAAGTTCGCGCGGTCATGAGTCCCGGTAGCAGCGGGGAACTGCAAGCGCGGCAGCAAGCAGCCGCTAAGGCGGCGGGCAGAGCTGGCAGCAGCCGGTTAGGAAAGATGGAGCGAGCAGATGCGTGACAGAATCGTTCCCATGGTAACAACCGCAACGTCACGTCTTATCCTGCTCGCCGCGTATAGTTTGCGCGCTTTGGCATCGCATATACGCGAGTCTCGCGTGCCGGGTGAAGGAATAATATGGGGCCCAGCCTTGTCGCGGCCGGGCCCGGTTCTTGTTTCTCGTCAGTCATCATTGGGCATCAACGAAGATCCGGTTCCTCATCCGGATACGCAGCCAGTTTCACGGATACATACATTCTCTGGCCGTCCCTCCAGATCCACAGAAGCACGGTGTCGCCCACCTTCATCTTGCCGATCTCATCGGCAAGCGACATGTTCGGCGTGATGGCTTTCCGGTTGATCTCGCGCACAACATCGCCCTTCTGTAGCTTCGCCTTGTCGGCTGGACTGTCTTTGTAGACGTCTGTGATCAGGATCCCGTTGGCATCGGGCAGTTGTAGGTAACCGGCGAGGTTCTCATCGAGTTGCTGATACCAGATCCCCAGCCACGGTCTGGGAGCATCGGTGGACTCCGTGGTCGTCTTGCGCGTCATCATCTCACTGAGCACATCGCGGACCGAGTTTATGGAGATCGCGAATCCCATGCCCTGGGCGTACTGGATGATCGCGGTGTTGATGCCGATCACGTTGCCCTGCATGTCGATGAGAGGGCCGCCGCTGTTGCCCTTGTTGATCGCCGCATCGGTCTGTATCAGGTCGCCTGTGGCAAGTGTGTTGCCTGCTCCATCATCTATGCTCCTGCCCAGCGCGCTCACGATTCCTGCAGTGACTGTGTGATCGAACCCGTAGGGATTGCCGATGGCGATCACCCAGTCCCCCGGTCGAAGCTTACTCGAATCGCCGAGCTGCGCGGTTGGGAGATTCTTGGCGTTGATCTTGATGACGGCCACGTCCGATTCCTTGCTTCCTCCGATTACCTGGGCGCGAAGCTTCCGACCGTCAGTCAGCGTAACTTCGATCTTCCTTGACGACTGGACTACGTGGTAGTTGGTCACTATGTGGCCGTCCGGGCTGATGATGAACCCCGAACCGGTACCGGGCACTACCTGCTCCCCTTTGAACAAGCCGCGGAACATCCGGTCCATGCGAGGGTCGCCGGTGGTGAACTGCTCCACGCGCTCTGTGTCTATTCGCACTACCGAAGGTCCTACTGCCTCCGCTACATCGGCCAGCGATGGGAGAGCGATGGCGGTTGTGCGACTTGTGGCGATGGGAACCTGCAGCGCGGTGGTGGCCACAGCCGCGGCCAGATTGTCTCCGCGGTCAGGGAACACGCGGTTCGTTACCACTACAGATGTGATTACGCTGGCCATCATGGCAATGACTATCAACGGAATGTACTTTGTGAACTTGGACCTACTCATGCGTACTCCCTCCTATCCAAGTGCAGGTGAAACTGGCATCCTGCAATTGTTGCAAAATGAGGTCCAGCTGGTCGTCGGGCGAGCTCGGGCAGCTTGCGCCGTGCAGTGTCATGTCCAGACCCAACTGGCCGGCTGACGAAGACGGCATGCGCGCGGTGCGGTATGCTGAGAATCCCGCGCCTTCTGACGCCGGCGCCGTTATCACCAGACGCGGCGGCGCGGATGCCGCTATGGGCTGCTGTCGCGGTCCGGATGGACCGAACACGCTCACTCCAAAAATCATGTTTACCAGCGGAAGAGCCACAATTGCGCCCGCTATGGCGGCAGGAACGACCAGTCTGGAGAAGGACCAGACCGCCCTGAGCGGTCTGAAACGGGACGCGCGTTCTGTATCGACCTGAAACGGCAGCGCCACTATTTGATCGCGGACGCCTTCCCATAGGCACTCAGGGCATGGCATCGGCGCCATAGAGCTCAAAGCCGCCTTTAGCTTCAGTGTCATCTCGTAGACTGCCATGCAGTCAGGGCAGACGGCCAGATGCTGCCGAACCCTCGTCCGTTCGTCCTCCGACAGCTCGCGATCTACGTAGGCCGAAACCAGCCGTTGGGTCATGTTGCACGTCATTTCGGCGTCACCTCCCCGGATCGCGCTGGAAAGCAGGGCGCGATGCGCTCGCGCAGGGCTCGCCTGCCTCTGTGTATACGCGATCTCACAGTTCCGATGGACGTGCCCATAATCTGAGCGATCTCCTCGTATGAAAAACCTTCGATATCACAGAGTATGACCGCCATCCGAAACTCAGGTTGTATCTGGGCAAGCGCACTCTGAATGCACACGTCCAGATGCTCTCGGTCGAATACCGTCTCCGGACTGTGCGATGTATCGGCTATCTCGCGGTCGATTTCGTCGCCTCCGACCATCGTGATGGGCTCGTCCAGAGACTGGATGTAGGGTCGGCGTTTACGTCTACGGAGTTCGTCTATATACAAGTTCGTCACAATTCTGTACAACCACTTGTCAAAAGAGGTGCCCCGCCGATAGCTGTCGAACGATCTGTAGGCCCTGACGAAGGCCTCCTGCGCCAGATCCTGAGCCTCGTCGGGGTTGCCTGCCATCCGGAGCGCGATGTTGTATACTGAGTTCTGATAACGCAAAACCAGCGATTCGAACTCAGCTTCTTTCGATACGTGCTGTGCAGTTACTGCAAGCGCCTGCTGGTTGACCAAAGGCATCACCCGCTCACACGTGATGTGCGCGCAATCGTGCGTCTAGTTGGGTAACAACGTCATGCACGCGGCGCGAGTTCCCGTCCCAATTATACCGTGTTGTGGGCGAGCGGGCGAGGGCGGCTTGGACCCTGAAAGGGAACTCGCTGGAAGCTGTAGGCAAGCGCTGAACGCCGCCGCCGATCCGCGAGGCGGGGGGGCGGCGATGTTGGGAAGGAGGGAGACGGGGGTGGGCGATGCGCGCTGCTTCATCGTCCCAGCTCAGGTCGTGAAGGTCGTTGAGGTCCTCAAGGACTTGGGCCACACGGCATACATTGCGGGCGGCGCGGTCAGGGACATGGTCATGGGACGCCCAAGCCCCGAAGACTGGGATGTAGCCACATCTGCCCAGCCTGAGGAAGTGATGGGTGCCTTCAACCGGGTGATACCCACCGGCGCAGCTCACGGAACGGTCACGGTTCGCGAGGACGGCATGAGCATCGAGGTGACCACATACAGGATAGACGGGCCCTACCAAGACGGCAGACATCCTGAGTACGTGCGATTCGTTCGTGGCATCGAGGAGGATCTTGCCAGGCGGGACTTCACCATAAATGCAATGGCTTTGGACCCCGCGACCGGCGAGCTGGTCGACCCCTTCGGAGGGCGCGATGATGCAGCGCAAGGCCTGATCAGATGCGTGGGCGATTCCGCCGACAGGTTCGCTGAAGACAAGCTTCGGATGGTGCGGGCCGCCCGTTTTGCGGCGAAGCTCGGCTTTGGGGCCGATCCGGACCTTGTTGCGGCCGCGCGCGAACTGGCGCCCGAGATACAGCAGGTTTCGGTGGAGCGGGTCACTGACGAACTCACCAAGATGATGAAGGCTCTCACGCCATCGCTGGGCCTGGCCCTTTTGGAGGAAATGGGACTTGCCCCATTCGTCCTGCCCGAGTTGTGCGCGAGTGTCCCGCGCCAGCGGCGAGCCTCGCTCTACACTCTCTGCGACGAGTTGGCGGCTGAACCATGGGAGCGGTTCGCCTTGCTGTTTGCGCCGATGGGCCCTGCAGGAGCCCGGCGCGCGTTGACTCGAATGCGCGCGTCCCGGCGCGCTGGGGCGGGCGTGGCCGCGATAATCCGGGGCGCGCAGGCGCTCGTTGCAGCTTTCGACTCCGCGGACTGCCTGGGCTCTTCGGTCGCAGGCTCGTTCGATGGGGGCCGCGCAGATACGGGCCGCACAGATCCGGGCTGCGCGACCGTGACTGCCTACTCGCTTCGGCTTGTAGCATCGCAGGTAGGCGCGGATAACTTGGCGCCGGCTGTTCGAGTGGCGTGCGCTGTAAGGGGATGCTCTGGGAAGGACAGAGAGGCCCTGGTCGAGCTGGCCCAGGCTGCGCTGGCTGCCCGGCCCGCCTTGCGCATTCGGGATCTGGATATTGACGGGCATGACGTCATGCGTTTCACTGGCATTCGCCCCGGCCCTGCTGTGAGGCGCGTTCTTTCAGAGCTTCTCGGCGAGGTGCTGCGGGATCCTGCGGCAAATGCTAAACCACGTCTTCTGGAACTAGCCCGTGAGGTTGTGGAAGCCGAGGCCGGGGCCGAGGCCGAAGCTGAAGCCAAATCCGAACATCTTTCCCCGCGCGGCTGACGCGGATTTCTCGGGGGTGGTTTGATGGATAAGTATCCGAAAGTTGTGGTCGCACCGGACTCGTTCAAGGGCAGTCTCACTGCTCAGCAGGTATGCCAGGCTGTGGAAGAGGGGCTGCGCCGGGTGTGGCCCAATGTTGAAGTCGTGTCTGTTCCCATGGCCGATGGCGGGGAAGGCACAGTGCAGTCGCTAGTGGACGCGACCGGTGGGAATATCGTCCACATTGATGTGACAGGTCCCCTCGGCGAACCAGTCAACGCGTTCTTTGGGGTGCTGGGCGATGGCGCCACGGCAGTGATGGAGATGGCTGCGGCGTCCGGACTCCCGCTGGTTCCGCAAGACCGAAGGAACCCGCTTCTGGCTACGACCCGCGGCACGGGCGAGCTCATCGCCGGCGCGCTCGACATGGGTTGTCGCCGTTTCATCATAGGCATCGGCGGGTCTGCCACCAACGATGGAGGCGCCGGAATGGCGCAGGCGCTCGGGATCAGGTTGCTCGATGCCGGCGGCGCCGACATAGGGCCGGGCGGCGCAGAGCTTGCCCGTTTGGCTCGGATCGACATGTCAGGCCTGGATCCGCGGGTATCGGAGTCGGAGTTCTTGGTGGCCTGTGATGTTGATAACCCTCTCACCGGAGTGCGAGGCGCATCGGCCGTGTACGGTCCGCAGAAGGGCGCCACGCCGGAGACGGTGGAGATACTAGATGATGCCCTTGGAAACTTGGCCGCGGTCATCCGCCAGGAGCTTGGCGCGGATGTGGACACAATCCCGGGCGCGGGGGCCGCCGGGGGTCTCGGAGCCGGTCTGACGGCATTTCTGGGCGCCGTCCTCAAGCGGGGCATACAGATAGTGACAGAGACAACGCAGCTGCGGGAGAAGATGAAGGGGGCGGCCTTGGTGATCACGGGCGAAGGTCGCACCGATTTCCAGACTCTCTTCGGCAAGACCCCCATGGGGGTAGCCGCCCTCGCCAAGTCGGCGGGAATCCCGGTCGTCGTCATATCCGGCTCCATTGCCGACGATGCCAGGGGACTTTATGAGCACGGCATCGATGCTCTGGTGAGTATCGCAAGGGGGCCGTGCACTATCGAGGAGGCGATTGCGAAAGCCGGGCCGCTGACGGCGGACGCAGCCGAGACGTGCGCGCGGCTGATGTGTATTGGCCTTCGAGCCGGGAACTGCGCCATCAGGACTTCAGGAGGACTGAAGCGATGCTGACCGACTCGCAAACCGAGGTCCTCAAAAGGCTTGCAGGGAAGCGCGCAGCCGTAGTCGGCATAGGTGTGACGAACGTGCCGCTGATCCGGTTTCTGGCGGGCCGCGGGGTCCGGGTCACAGCGTGCGATCAAAAGGGCGCCGATGCGCTGGCGACCGAGATAGACTCCCTGGCGGGACTGGGCGTTTCGTATCTGCTGGGTCCTGGGTATCTCGGTTCGCTGGCTGGGTTCGACATTGTGTATCTGTCGCCCGGCGTCAACCCCGGTCAACCGGAGATAGAGACCGCGCGTGCCGCAGGCGCCGCCATAAGCTCGGAGATCGATCTCGTGCTGAGGCTGTCGTCGGCGCAGGCGGTGGGCGTCACAGGTAGTTCGGGCAAGACTACCACAACTACACTCATAGGGCTCATGCTTCGGGAAGATGCGCGGCGCAACCACCCGGACAGGCAGGTGCTGGTAGGCGGCAACATAGGCGCCCCTCTTATCGAGCGCGTGCTGACCGTGGGCCCGGGCGACCTCATCGTGCTGGAACTGTCCAGCTTCCAACTGAAGCCGTTGCAGATCAGCCCGAATGTGGCCGCCGTTCTCAATATCACCCCGAACCATCTTGACGTGCACCCGAGCATGGACGATTACGTCCGGTCCAAGGAGAACATAGTGCGCCATCAAACTGAGCAGGACTGGGCCGTATTCGGCGTTGACAACGAGATCTCCCGGACGATGGCCCAAAGGGCGCCTGGGCAGACGCTGCTTTTCAGCGCAGCGCATTCAGTGCCGCGCGGGGCGTTTTTGGACGGCGACCGACTGGTGATGCGGCCGGCCCAGGCGGATGGCAATGCGGAGGGCGATGTGGAAGTGGCACGGCGCTCCGACATAAGTATTCCGGGGATTCACAACGTCCAGAACGCGCTGGCGGCGATGGCAGTGTGTTCTGCAGTCGGCGCGCAGCCGGACGCAATGCGTGATGCGATAGCGGCGTTCACCGGAGTGGAGCATCGGCTGGAGCCGGCGGGCGAGATCGATGGCGTCATCTATGTAAACGATTCTATCGCGACCACCCCGTCTCGGACCATGGCCGCGCTTTCGGCCATGGAGCGGCCGATTGTCCTGATAGCCGGGGGCTACGACAAACACCTGCCTTTCGATGAAATGGCCCAGCTGGCGCTGGGGAAGGTCATCGCCGTGGCCTTGGTGGGGGTGACCGCCGACAAGATCGAGCGGGCGTTTGCTGAGGCGGCGCAGAGAGCGGGGGTCGAGCCTCCCGATATCATCAGGGCGGGCGCGTTCCGCGAGGCGGTCGAGGCTGCCAGGGACGCCGCCCGTCCGGGCGATGTTGTGCTGCTGTCGCCGGCTTGCGCCAGCTATGGCTTGTTCCGCAACTTCGAGGAGAGAGGGCGCGCCTTCAAGGAGCTGGTGTCGGAGTTCGCCCGCGGCTGATTGGCGAAGGGCGAGTCGCAGCCGCAGGCTTTTGTAATTGCAGGCCCCCTGTGCGAGTAGGCATAGATTAGGCTCGTGTGGGGGGTCTTGATGCAGGTGGAGGGAGAAGCGGGCGGACGGGGGCGAAAGCGCGCCCGGGTGAGGCTGAACCGGGATCGCGGCGCCCACTGGACGCGATGGGCGAGCGCTGTCGCCCTTTTCGGGATATGCGCGGCAACGCTGGCGGCCAATGTACTGCTTTCGGAAGCGCTCCTGGAGCCGCAGAGGGGACGTCCAGTGGACGCGACCGTTCCGGCCGCAAGCTTTGACCAAACGGGACCCATACTCAGTCTGGACATCGACATCACAGCCGACCCCGGGTGCGAGGTCGCCGCCTCGCGGTGGACATCATCGTTGGAAGGGGTTATCGAGCTGTATGCGCGCGATGGGGTCTCTTCGAAGAGCTACCATCTGCTGGATTGCGTCCAGGCCGGCCCTGTGGTTGAGATGTCGCAGGTAGTGTTGACGGCGGCGGTGCCGATGGGGGCCATCGGAGAAGGAACGGATTCTCCCGGCGTAGGGCGGTCTGATCGCCCCATCTGGGGTGTATTGCTGGCGGCCGTGGCTGAATACGATCAGAGCGTGGGCGCGATGAGCAAGTCCAAGGTGACAACGGCCTACGCCTGGGACGGCCGAAAACTGATCGAGGTATGGTCGGCGACAACGCAGTCGGAGACGGTATGGAACCTGGACTGGGTCCAGCCGGAGGAGCCCGCGGCTCTGGGGAGAGGAGCGGATGCCGGCGCCGGGAAGTGGGTCCGTCTTGTGGGAGTCGCGAAGGCGGAGTTCCTCGATGGTCCGAAGCCTCGTATCGTGCTCAGATCGGCCCAGAAGCATGAATCCTATGATGAGAAGAATGACGTATTCACCACCATCAAGTCGCGGGAAGTCGCGCAGACTTTCTACTGGAGCGACCGCTGGCGCGCGTTCATTCTGTGTGAGGCAACAGTGGGCCCGAGCGGCGCAGCGGGCATGGAGTATCCGGGAGCGGCAGGCGGAGTCAACATCCCGGCCGGAACTGATCTTGCAGTGCTTGAGGCTGAAGGGCAGTGCGTTGAGGGACTGGTGTTCGACCCGCCTTACTTGCTCCGGGTGAGACTGCCTGACGGGACGCGCTGCTTCGTGGGCGAGCGCAGCGTCCTCCCAACGCCATCGCGCGCCATGGTATAATGCAACTATCCGGCCAATTCGGGGCCGGCGGTTGCATTACTGTTGATAGGAGTGATCTAGTGTCTGCTACGGTAATTGACGGCAGGGCTGTGGCTGCATCTATCCGGCAGGACGCCGCTGCCCAAGCGGCTCGATTCAAGGAGGAATACGGGCGCGAACCCGGGCTCGCAGTGGTCATAGTGGGCGATAACGCGGCGTCCCGAGTCTACGTGAACAGCAAGAAGAGGGCGTGTGCAGAATGCGGTATCTACTCTGAAGAGCACGCGCTGCCCGCCGATGTCACCGAGGGCGAAACCCTCGATCTGGTGCGCCGTCTGAACGACGATCGCAACATCCACGGCATACTTGTGCAGCTTCCGCTGCCGAAGCACATCTCGGAAGACAAGATCATCGAGACCATCGCCCCCGCCAAAGACGTGGACGGCTTCCACCCGATCAGTGTGGGGAACTTGGTCGTGGGCAAGCCGGCGTTGCGGCCGTGCACGCCGGCGGGGATCATGGAGCTGATACGCCGAACAGGGATAGAGCTCAAGGGCAAGCATGCTGTGGTCGTGGGCAGGAGCAACATAGTGGGCAAGCCGGTGTCGCTGATGCTCCTTGCTGAGCATGCTACGGTCACGATCTGCCATTCGCGCACTCAGGATTTGCCTGCCGTGTGCCGCACCGCGGACGTGCTGGTGGCGGCTGTGGGGCGC
>CAYYHF010000079.1:0-10191 GCA_964471415.1 uncultured Clostridia bacterium
CCTTACGGACAATGCCTGTAGACTTCATTTCTGCAGCCCCCCTTCAATATGGTTCTGTAGCGCCTCTAAGCAAAATAATAGTAGAGTTTCCAAGAGGAGTCAAGTGGCTAAAATACATTTTTTCGTCCAAGTTTTTGTCCTTTTGGACATAGCGGCCGGAGATCTCACGCGTTTTGGCCATCATCCATCGCTAGGCTCAGTGTAGCCAGTATGTCGTCTAGCGCTTTTGTGTGTTCGTCCGGTCGATGTTGCCGTTCGACCAGCGTGAACAGTATTCCAATCTCAAGATCAGTCAGGAACACGGCGCGCAGATCAGTCTGGGGAACCTGACGGTCGTATGATACGCCCTGTAAAATAAGGTCGAATCCGGACAACCCGGCCGCATCCGCGCCGGTGGAACGGACCACGGCTACCCTACGGCCTGCTGACAATATGCTCCTTCCCAGCATATCAATGGGCGTCATGGCAGCTTGGTCTAGCGAGAAAACATCTACTAGCAGCTCGAATGCCAACCCCGACTCGTTATGGGAGGCAATGCAAAGACGACGGGCGCCGTTGCTATCGTTCCTCTCATACACTGTGTAACCGGCGTTGCCGGGCAGTGTGAAGCGCACGCCTTCGCGGAATGTTATGATTAAGTCTGAAGCCGCCCATTGCGCGGAAGCAAGCGTGAGTGGACCTGCAATTCCGCCCAAGCGCGGCACTACGGACCCGGGCGCAGGCGTAGAGACCGAGGCTGCGACATGGCCTGGAAAGATCAGGGCCGGCGCCAGCAGCGCGGCAACGACGAGAATTGCGATGTTCGATACCAGTTGGGGCTGTGTGCGCAATGCGCCAATGCCCATTGCCTTCACCTCGGAACTAAAATACCACGTTCAGGCGGCAATTTCAACTGCAAGGGATTCCTTGACAGTGCCGGGCGCCAAAGGATATATTCGAGTTAACCGGAAATCGGGCAGCTATACAGGGGGGCTTCGCATGAGTGGACGACCTTTCTACGTGACTACACCGATATACTACGTGAACGACTTACCTCATCTGGGTCATGCATATACCACGATTGCCTGCGATGTGTTAGCGAGATACAAGAGGATGCGCGGCTACGATGTGTTCTTCTTGACAGGCGTGGATGAGCACGGCCAAAAGATCGAGCGCAAGGCTGTGGCGGAAGGGCGTACCCCGAAGGAGTACGTCGACCTGATAACGGCGGCTTTCAAGAAGCTTTGGAGAGAGCTGGACATCTCCAATGACGCTTTCATCCGAACTACTGATGAAGAGCATGTGCGCGTTGTGCAGATGGTGTTTCAAAAGATGTACGATGCCGGTGATGTGTATCTTGGTTCCTACGAAGGCTGGTATTGCACTCCGTGTGAAGCCTTCTTCCCCGAAGGGCAGCTCAAAGATGGCAATTGCCCTGACTGCGGGCGCGCTGTGGAGTGGCTGAAGGAGGAGAGTTACTTCTTCAAGCTGTCCAAGTACGGTGAACCGCTGCTGCGCCACATTGAGGCGAATCCAGGCTTCATCCAGCCGGCCAGCAGGCGCCATGAGATGGTTAACTTCATCAAGAGCGGTCTGGAAGACCTGTGCGTCTCGCGTACCACCTTCACGTGGGGCGTACCGGTGCCGTTCGCTCCGGGGCATGTGGTGTATGTCTGGCTTGACGCGCTCGTGAATTACCTGACGGCCAACGGATATGCCGATGATCCTGAGCGGTTTGCGCGATTTTGGCCGGCCGATGTACACGTCATGGGCAAGGAAATCGTCAGATTTCATTCCGTGATATGGCCCGCCGTGCTCATGTCGCTGGGGTTGCCTTTGCCCAAGTGCGTGTTTGGGCATGGCTGGTGGACTGTTGAAGGCGAGAAGATGTCCAAATCCAAAGGCAACGTGGTCAAGCCGAAGGAATATGCGGATGAGTTTGGCGTGGACGCGCTCCGCTACTTCGTTCTGCGGGAAGTTCCGTTCGGGCAGGACGGGGATTTTTCACGCATGTCCTTCATCTACAGGGTCAACGCCGACCTCGCCAATGATCTGGGCAACCTGCTGAGTCGGACCACCGCGATGATAAACAAATTCGCGGAAGGCAAGGTGCCGGCGCAGGACGAGTGGATCGACATGGACAGGGCCGTCCCGGAGCTTGCGGGCGATGTAATTGACAAGGCAGCGGCCGCTTTCGACCGATTGGACTTTCAGGAAGGACTGGCTCAGATTTTCCGCTTGGTGGGCGCGGCCAACAAGTATGTGGACGAAGCGGCCCCGTGGGCGCTTGCCAAGACGGACCAGGGCCGGCGCAGGCTGGGCACCGTCCTTTATAACCTGGCCGAGAGCCTTCGCATTGCCGCCGTGGCGCTTTCTCCGGTGCTGACCCGGAAGGCGGAAGAGATATGGACGCAACTCGGCCTAGACGGCAAGCCGGCGGATGCCGGATGGGACGCAACGCGCTGGGGCGGTCTGGCGCCGGGCACTTGCATCAGGCGGGGCGAGCCCGTATTCCCTCGTTTCGATACAAAGGCCGAGAGCGGGCCGGCAGATGAGCCTGCGGTCAAGGCTGCCGACAAGACTATGGAGAAATCAGCAAAGGAGCCTGCAGCCAAACCCGCGGACGGTCCCGTGCCGGCTGGACCGGATCTCATAGGCATCGAGGATTTTGCCCGTGTGGATCTGCGGGCGGCTACTGTCTTGGAGGCCGAGAGGATAGCCGGATCCGATAAGCTAGTCAAGATTCAGGTAGACCTGGGCCGGGAACGCCGGCAGATCGTTGCAGGCATAGCTCAGCATTATTCGCCGGAGGAGCTTGTGGGCAAGCAGATTGTCGTAGTGGCCAACCTGAAGCCTGCGAAGCTCAGGGGCGAGGTCTCCAATGGCATGCTGCTTGCCGCTTCGACTGCAGGCGACTCGACTGAGCTCTCCATCCTCACGCTGGACAGGGCAATCGCGGCCGGAAGCCGGGTGAAGTAGCAGTTGATCATTGACTCCCATGCCCACCTGGACGACGAAGCATTCGCTGGCGATGTCCATTCGGTGTTGGACAGAGCGCGGGCGGCCGGAGTGGAAGCCGTGCTCAACCCGGGTTGCAATGTGGAATCGTCGCGCGCGGCGGCCGCGATCGCTAGGACTTGTCCCGAGGTGTATGCGCTGGCGGGGATTCATCCACATGATGCAGCGGGAGTCGGGGACGGCGCAATCGGGGAGATCGCGGCGATTCTGTCGATGCCCAAGGTGGTAGGAATTGGCGAGATAGGGCTGGACTACTACCGCGATCTGAGTCCGCGCAGTGATCAACTGCGGGTTTTTCGCGCTCAGATGGATTTGGCGCGGGAGACGGGCGTGCCAGTTGCGATCCACAATCGCGATGCTCACCGCGATACGTTGGAGATGGTCAGGGAGTATTCGCAGAGTATCCCAGCCATCGTGCTGCACTGCTATTCAGGCAGTGTCGAAATCGCACGCGAGCTAGTGCGGCTCGGGTGCTATATATCATTGGCCGGTCCGGTCACTTACCGAAATGCGCGGAAACTGGTGGAAGTCGCGCGTGATGTTCCTATGGAACGTCTGTTGGTGGAGACGGACTCCCCATACCTTTCGCCGGTTCCCCATCGAGGGCAACGGAATGAACCTGCCTACGTTGTGCAGACGGCGCGCGCCGTTGCGGAGATCAGGGGCGCCTCATTTGAGGACGTAGCTCTGGCAACGTCTGCTAACGCCGCGGCGGTGTTCGGAATATCGCCAGGACGGGGGACCTGAAATCGCCCCTAAGTGCGAGAGGAATAATATGTCACGACCGGGAATGCCCCTTCTTGAGTGGACCGCCACGCAACGCGACCGCGGCGCGGCGCACGGCGGATCAAACGCATCAAGGAGGGGTTTTAGCACATGATTGCACTTCCATCTGGGCCGAAGTCCGGCCGAAGCAAGGCCGCCCTTGTCCGCGTTGCGCTGCTTGCAGCACTTGCAGTGCTGGCGGGGTGGAGCATGTCCGCAGAGTGCCAGGAACAGTGCACCCTGTCTATCGAGGCGGAGATATCTCCGGCAATGCACATCTCTGTCACGCCCGACCTCCTGAACTGGGACGCGATGCGTCCAGGCCCCAACGTGCTCGACGATGCCGTCAGCGTAACGATGCTCAGCAATGTAAACTGCACGGCCACTATAAGCTGCGACTCACCCTACCTCACAGATCCCTCTGGCAGCGGGGCCGCCCTCAAAGAACCAATGGAATGGAAAACCGGCCAGGATGAGTTCCGAGCTTTGTCTGTGATGCCTGCGGTTGTTCGCCTAGGGGGCCCCGACAGTGGAACGAGAGGTCCAGTGCGCATCTCCTTCCGTCAGATCGTGGACTACGATGATCTCCCTCTGAAGAACCCGGCTGCACGCTACATCATGACGGTGCGCTTCCATATCGAACCAAGGCTATAGGCGCGCGAGACTATCCGGCGGGGAGCGGACGCTTGGGCGCTCCGCTTCCCAACTGACCGGGATAGAGCTTGGGGGTTAGAGCATTGCTGACTTATGGATCTGCGCCAAGAACAGGTCTTGGCCTGAGGAGGCTAGCTGTGATCGGTCTGCTCGTCGTGGCAGTGTGTGCGTTGGAAAGTTCCGTTTCGGGCGCCGATCGTCTCTGGCTTCGCCCGGGTACATCGAGTCTGGAGATATCACCTGTAATCATTCAAAAAGAACTGGGTCGGTTTCTGTGGCTGATCGATACGCGAGTAGGGCAGTTTGTTGTAGGGAATCCGGGCGCGACTCCGGTGGTGCTGAGAATAAGTAGTATGGGCCTGGCCCATGACGAAAACGGGGGAGTAATCACGCTTCCATGTCCTTCCGAGGTCGCCGCCGCGCTCACGGTGTCGCCCTCCACGCCGATCAGCATCGCGCCCGGGGCCTCTGTCACCATAAAAGTGTTGCTTGACCGCTCTTACGCAGGCAGACCTGATAGAAGTGGGCTGTGTGCTGCGCTGATCGTGTCGGGTGTGCCTGCGCGTTGCGGCTCGGGGGCAATGGGAATCGAGATCGGCAGCAGTATTGTACTTCCCGTGATGGTTAAGTTGCCCGGACGGGGTTGCGCTCGGCTTGCGATGGTGGGCGTGTGTTGCGAAGGCGCATGGGATGGAAAGAGCCGCCCTGCGCTGACAGTGAGAGTTGCTAACGAGGGCGGCGCATATGCAAGGGTCGATGGGCAAGTGCTGATTCGGGCAGCGGACGGTTCGCTTGACATCAAGGCCGCGATAGTCCCGGCGCTAGTGCTGCCGGGGTGTGTGCGGGCATGCGCCGTAGACTTACCCTCCGTAGGGCTGCCTCCTGGCGCCTATCAGGCCAGCGTGCAGCTGAGAGCGGACGGCAAGGCTGCCGCAAGCGCCGAATTCACCCTGCATGTGGGGCCGGAGACTACAGCGTCATTTCCTGGCCGGCTTTGAACGATCTGAGAGTCTTTCGCGAAAGGTCGTGCGTAGTCTGAATGCGACGGACTGTGCCGGTAAGCATGCGCATTACTATTGACTCAGTAGTCGCTTTCTGGCCATAGTATCGCACTCCCTGCAGCATATCGCCATCGGTAATGCCTGTTGCGGCGAATATGATGCTGTTGCCTCTTGCCAGGTCTTCGGAGCAGTACACGCGCTCGGTGTTGTCGAACCCGCGTTCCGCTGCGCGGGAGGCATCCTCATCATCGCTGATCCACAGCTTCGTCTGAAGCTCGCCTCCCAGACACTTGATGGCGGCCGCCGCGAGCACGGCCTCGGGTGCGCCGCCTATCCCCATAAGCATGTCTACTCCTGTGTCGGGAATGGCGGTGGATATAGCTGCGGCCACATCGCCGTCTTGTATCAGCTTTATCCTGGCGCCGCACTCGCGGACTTCATTAATGAGCTGCTCGTGCCGAGGCCGATTCAGAATGACCACTGTGAGATCCTTGACCTTACGGCCCAAAGCCGCGGCTACCACCCGCAGGTTCTCGCGGACAGGGGCGTCTATGTCGATGTATTCTCGAGCCTCGGGGCCCACTGCGATCTTGTGCATGTAGAACGTGGGCACCGGCATCAGGGCGCCGCGATCCGCCACAACCATCACCGATATCGCGTTGGGCAGGCCGTTGGCGACAAGGCGCGTGCCCTCTACAGGATCGACAGCCAGGTCCACTTCGTGATTGTCGCAGCCTGTGCCGACCTTTTCTCCGCAATACAGCATCGGGGCTTGGTCCTTTTCTCCTTCGCCTATCACTACAGTGCCGTTGATATTGATGAGCGACAGCATCCCGCGCATGCCATCGACTGCCACATCGTCCACTAGGTTGCGGTCGCCCATGCCCATGTAGCGGGCAGCGCGCAACGCGGCAGTCTCGGTCACTCGGACCAACTCCAGCATTATCTCGCGTTCTCTGTCCTCAACAGAACCCATGGTTGAATCATCCCTTTCAAAGCATTTGGTTCGTGTTCAGTCTATTCGGACTGGTTGGGGAATATGGCCCTTGCCCAATCATACAATTACCACGTGAACGCAATTAGTCCTGTCGAAACCAGCGGAACGCAGGGAGCAAATTCGTAGTTCGACTTCAGGCAGGAAACCAGGCGAATAGGGCGAATAGAGAGGTTCAACCTAATCTCCCGGGGTCATGTCGATGGCGTTCCCCCGGAAGAATGGAAGGGAGAGAATCACTTCGATGTTTAAGAGAAGTATCCTAGTAATCGCCGCGTTTGTGTTGGTTCTCGGTATTGCCGGCACATCCTTCGGCGCTCCCGCGTTCAAGATCGGTGTTGTGACTGGCACTGTATCGCAGGGCGAGGACGAGTATCGTGGGGCAGAGTTTGTTGTGGCGAAGTACCCCGGAATGATCGAACACCGTACGTATCCCGACAACTTCTCCGCCGAGCTGGAAACGTACATCAGCCAGATTACCGGCCTTGCCGCCGATCCGGCGATAAAGGCCATCGTTATCAACCAGGCAGTGCCGGGCACTGCTTCTGCCATTCGCAAAGTCAAGCAGCTAAGGCCTGACATCATCTTCGTCGCCGGCGAACCCCACGAAGACCCGCCGATCATTGAGAAGGAAGCCGACATCTCCTTGATCCCGAACAACCCGGCTCGCGGGAAGTCCATTCCTCAGCTGGCCAAGAAACTGGGCGCCAAGAAGTTCCTGCACTATTCGTTCCCGCGCCATATGTCCTATGCCGATCTGGCTGCCAGGCGCGACCTTATGGAGGAGGAGTGCAAGAAGCTGGGGATGGAGTTCATCTTCGTGAACGCCCCCGACCCATTGGGCGAGGGCGGGCTTCCTGCAGCTCAGCAGTTCATCCTGGAGGACGTGCCGCGACAGGTAGCCAAGTACGGCAAGGACATTGCTTTCTTCTCTACCAACTGCGGAATGCAGGAACCGCTGATCACCGCGATTCTCAAGGCCGGAGCGATCTTCCCCGAGCAGTGCTGCCCGAGCCCAACGCATGGGTATCCTGGGGCGTTGGGTCTGGAGATCACTGATAAAATGGTGGGCAATTTCCCTGCTATAGTCAAGGCCATCAACGCCGAGATAGTCAAGAGGGGAATGTCCGGGCGCATGGCCACTTGGCCTGTGGCTACCAGCTATCTGAATACTGTGGCCGGCGTGGAGGTTGCAAAGCTGGCGGTGGAGAAGAAGCTCAACATCAAGGATATGGACGCAGTGAAGAAAGTGGTTGAGCAGATCGCCGGCGTATCAATGGAGTTCGAGCGCAACACCAAGGAAGGCCAGTACTACCGTTATCTGGTCGGATCGATTGTGTTCGGCAAGGACTTGAAGTAGCGGAGCATTGGGAAGGGCAGTTGCTGGACATCGTGGTGTGCACGCGATTTTGACACCGCGGTGCGCAGCGCATTGCATGGCGGGCGCCGGGCTCTGTTCGGCGCCCGCGCGCGATTGCCCCTTCAAGCTATCGAGAGGGGTCTTGATATGGGCAACGGGAGTGTTCTCGAGCTCAAAGGCATTAGCAAGAGTTTCTTCGGAACAACCGTTTTAAAGGGCGTCGATTTGGACATGGGCCCTGGGGAGATTCACGCGCTTGTAGGCGAAAATGGCGCAGGCAAGAGCACCCTGATGAATATCCTCTTCGGAATGCAGGTCATACAGGACACGGGCGGCTTTGAGGGGAAGGTGGTCATGGATGGGCAGGCAGTGACCATCGACTCGCCGAGGAAAGCGATGGAACTCGGCATCGGCATGGTACACCAGGAGTTCATGTTGATACCGGGGTTCACCGTTTCCGAGAACATCAAGCTCAATCGCGAGCCGACCCGAGGCAATATAGCGTCTCGCATCTTCGGGCCCAAGCTGGAAACATTGAATGAGCCTTTGATGCAATCTGATTCCAGAGCCGCACTTGGCAAGCTGGCGGTGTCCATCGATGAGATGGCGCTGGTGGGCGGCATGCCGGTGGGGCATATGCAGTTTGTGGAGATAGCTCGCGAGATCGACAAGAAGAACGTGCGGTTGCTTGTGTTCGACGAGCCTACCGCCGTCCTAACCGAGAGCGAGGCTTCGTTGCTGCTCGCCGCAATGAAACGGCTGAGCTCCGAGGGCATCGCGATTCTCTTTATCACGCACCGTCTTGACGAAGTGATAGAGGTCGCCGACAACATCACCATACTTCGCGATGGGGAAGTAGTATCCAAAATGCCCGGACGCGAAGCGAAACTGGACCGAATCGCACAGCTCATGGTGGGGAGGAAAATCGAACGGCCGGTCCTGCCGCCGAGGAAGACGGAGCCGTCCGATAAGGATATCGTCTTGAGAATTGAGAACCTCAAGGTAGACATGCCCGGTGAGCGCGTGCGCGGGCTGGACCTCGCGGTGAGACGAGGCGAGATTCTGGGTATAGGCGGGCTCGCCGGCCACGGCAAGGTTGGAATCGCCAACGGTGTGATAGGCATGTATCCCGCGAACGGCCGAGTTGCCAAAGATGGGGTCCAGATACCTCTGAACGATCCAAAGCGGGCTCTGTCTTCGGGCATGGCTTTCGTGTCGGAGGACCGCCGAGGCGTGGGGTTGTTGCTGGACGAGTCCATTGAGATGAACATCGTTCTCACGGCCATGCAGGTTCAGGGCAGGTTCCTCAGGCCCGGCGTTTTGCCGAGCCTGCGTCTTGAGGATCTCTCTGCTGCGAGAAAGCATGCTCTTGAGGTTATTCGCGATCTTGACATTAGGTGTACGGGCCCCACTCAGATGGTGCAACGGCTCTCAGGGGGCAATCAGCAGAAGATCTGTCTTGGCCGCGCATTTACCATGGAACCTGAGGTGCTCTGGGTCTCCGAGCCAACGCGCGGCATAGATGTAGGCGCCAAGCAACTCGTGCTCGACTTGTTGGTAAGATTCAATAGAGAGCATGGCATGACCATCGTGATGACCTCGTCGGAGCTTGCGGAACTTAGGAAAATCTGCGACCGGATAGCCATTATCTACCGGGGACAGATCGCCGGCGTGCTGCCGCCCGATGCGTCCGATGTCGACCTCGGACTGATGATGGCGGGTAAGGGCGCGGCGCTAGGGGAGGTGAGCTGATATGAGCGATGAGTCCAGGACCGGCATTCGGAGAATTGCCGGGAGTGCGTATGAGCGACTGGGCCTGCCTCGGCTCATAATCATAGCCTTTCTGGTGGCCCTGTTCGTCCTGGCAGTGATCATGCGCATGGATCTGTCCATCCTGATCAAGGACTCTATCACCCGGGTAGGCATGAACGGGATCCTGGCCTTGGCCATGCTGCCTACTCTGGCGTGCGGAGTCGGCCTCAATTTTGGGCTTCCGGTGGGCGTCATAGCGGGCCTTGTGGGCGCTGTGACCAGCATGAATTGGGGCCTTAAGGGCTTTGCCGGGTTTTTCACAGCTATGGCGATCGCCATACCTTTGGCGACGATAGCTGGCTATCTCTACGCGATGCTGCTCGAGCGAGTTCAGGGGCAAGAGATGATGGTCGGTACGTACATCGGGTTTTCGGTTGTGTCCGGTATGTGCATGTTCTGGTTGCTCGCGCCATACCGCAATCCGGCGATGATATTCGCTCTGGGCGGAAAGGGTCTGAGAACCACCATCACCCTGGACCGGACGTTCGGGAAGGTTCTCAATGACTTCCTTGGATTCAGTATCTTCAAGGTATACATCCCCACGGGACTTCTGTTGTTCATGGGGATCTTCTTCGTCCTCATTGCCTTGTTCTTCAAATCCAAGGCGG
>CAYYHF010000080.1:0-10095 GCA_964471415.1 uncultured Clostridia bacterium
TGCATTGCTGCATATGTCACTTTATGAACATCGCCTGTTCACTTTCTGCGCGTATCTCGCAAACTTTCGTCAAAAAAGGAGCACATCTCCGGCAAACCCGGAGTCCGCTTTGCCCACGCTGGCCATGCCGCCTAGTCCTGAAACGGACTTTGACGTGGCCCTGACGAGCCCCTCTCTTTCGCTTGACACCGATCTGTCGGGATAGTAATATTGCTTATGGACAGTGCAACGCGCTGTTTCCGGTGTGCCCGGGTGGCGGAATTGGCAGACGCGCACGTTTGAGGGGCGTGTGGTTTTACCGTACGAGTTCAAGTCTCGTCCCGGGCACCATTTATCGTGTGAATTCAGCCCGTGCTGCGCAGGCGGGAGCCTGACGCGCGCGGGCTTTTCGTATGTCGTATCTGCATCCGCGGTTCGTACCGGATTGAATGCTTTCGGGGCCCGAATAGGGACCGGATCCGGTCGCAGCGAAATCAGATCCTCTGCCCGCCGCGCAAATCGCCGCTCCCGGGATGGTTGCATAAGCTATCTCGACAGGCATGACAACCGCGCCTGCGCCGAAATGGGGGTCGGCGCGGGCTGCCCAAGGAGTGGTGATCGCTGTGAAAATCGGGCTTGCGCTGGGCTCGGGCGGCCTTCGCGGCGCTGCCCATATAGGCGTCATCGATGAGCTTGAAAAGGCGGGCGTGCGGGCGGACATGGTCGCCGGCACTAGCTCCGGAAGCCTGATTGCTGCGATGTACGCAAGCGGCATGACGCCTTCCGAAATGGAAGAGATGTCTCGTGCCGTCACGGCCAGAGACATCCTAGATCCCGTGGGCGCCATTGCGTTTTTCCTCATCGCCCCTGCTGTGCTCCTCATGTTGGGCGCGAGGCCGCCTCTGCCCAAGGGCATACTCCGAGGCGGGCGCTTCGAACACTTTCTCAGATCGCGCTTTGGCAAGATGCGCATGAGCGACCTTAAGATGCCCTGCTCGGTGGTATCGGTAGACATCCATACAGGCGAGAAGATCGTGTTCACATCGGAAGCGCCGGCACGGGCCGCGATCTTCAAGGAGACGCTCTACTACAACGCTCCCGTAGTCGATGCGGTCAGAGCGTCCTGCTCGATACCGGGTGTCTTTGAATGGAAGGCTTGGGAAGGGCGATATCTTGTGGACGGCGCCGTCCGCGAGCCTGTGCCCGCCAGGATTCTCAAGGAACAGGGCTGTGATTACGTGATCGCGGTCGACCTTGGGTACACCGGACAGGCCGATGCCAAAGTGCGCGAACTGCCGTCTATCATCGCGCAGTCACTGGACATACTGGGCGAGGAGGTATCCGACTACGTGCTATACTACTACGCCAATACTGTCATCAAGCCGCGCCTCTACAATGTAGCCTTAAGCGACACCGCTCGCATTCCTGAGTGCATCGAGGAGGGACGCAGCGCGGCCAGGAAGGCCCTGCCCGATCTGCGCCGCTCCATCCGCCGGAGGATCATGAAGCGACTGGCGGCCGTGTGAGGCAGCGAAAGTGTGAAGTGTCGTGGTATGTTCCCGCAGAGGCAGGAGGAAGCGTCAACGCGCCGGCGAATATACAAACAGGTATACACACTTCGGCTTCAACCTGCGGAGCGGCCGCAGTCAATTGGAAAGGGGACAAGTCATGGATACGAAGCAGGCGCTTATGCATCTTGCCGATGCGCGCGGCGTGACCGGGTATGAATCCCCTGCCTGGGACGTTGTGAACAGTCTCTTTGCCGACCTAGTCGACGAAATCAGGCGGGATCCGCTCGGGAGCGCGATCATGTTGAAGAAGGGCGCGGCCAAGGATCCGCCGGCCAGGATCATGTTTGCAGCGCATCTTGACGAGATCGGGATGATTGTATCGAAGATCGAGGACGAGGGCTTTCTGCGCATCTGGATGATGGGAGGAGTTGATCGCAGGATACTTCCGTCCATGGAGGTGACCGTGCACGGGCGCCGCGAGCTTCACGGCGTCATAGGCGCAATACCGCCTCATCTTCAGGATTCGTCCAAGAAAGACAAGTCCTGGAAGTGGGATGAGCTCACAGTCGACTGCGGCATGCCGGCCGACAAGCTGCGCGAGCTTGTGCGGGTGGGCGATGTGATCAGCTTTGACCGCCGAGCGATCCAGCTCGCTAACGACCGGATCGCCGGCAAGTCTATGGATGATCGCGCCGGCATTGCCGTGATGTACGAGGCCGCGCGCGAGCTGCAGAAGCTTTCGCACGACTGCGATGTGTTCTTCGTAGCAACAGTCCAGGAGGAGGTGGGCTACGGGGGCGGCATCACCTCTACTTTCGGGGTAATGCCCGACATCGGCATTGCTATCGATGTAGGACATGGGAGCATGCCGGGCCTTCCCGAGCATCGGGTGCTGAAGCTGGGCGGAGGCCCCGGTATCAGTTTCGGACCTCACGTCCATCCGCACATCTTCAGCAAGCTGAAGGAGACGGCCGAGGAGCGCGGGATCCCCTGCCAGATTGAGGCGGGCACCAGTCCGCGCGGCACGGACGCCTACGCGATGCAGATGACCCGCAGCGGGGTGGCCACGGGACTGATCTCGGTGCCCCTGCGATACATGCACACTTCGGTGGAGACGCTTTCTTTGGATGATGTGAAGAAATCCGGGCGGCTCTTGGCGTATTTCGCAAGCGCAGTCGACTCCCGGTTCAGGGAGGGATTGACATGCTTTTAGCCAAGCTTTCAGAGGCGGGCGGGATTTCCGGGCAGGAGGCCGAAGTGCGTCAACTCATACGCTCTGAGATCACGCCGTATGTAGACGAGATCAAGGTAGACCCCATCGGCAACCTTGTTGCCCTAAAGCGCGGACGCAAGGGCGTGGGAGGCAAGCGGGTCATGCTGGCGGCGCACATGGACGAAGTGGGCTTGATGGTTGTAGGCGCAAATTCTGACGGGCTGCTGCATATCGCGGCGTCCGGCGGCGTGGACCCGAGGGTGCTCGTGTCCAAGATGGTGTATGTGGGCGCCGAGCATCGCCCCGGGGTGATCGGATCCAAGCCCATTCACCTTCTCAAGGCGGAAGACATGGATCGCGCCACAGACATGGACTCGCTCTTCGTCGACATCGGCGCCAAGAGCAAGGAGGACGCCGAGAAGCTGGTCAAGGTGGGCGATCAGGTCATCTTCGCGACTCGGTGCGAGGAGATGGGAGACGGCTTCATAAAAGGCAAAGCCATGGATGATCGAGTGGGCTGTTACGCGATCATCGAGGCGCTCAAAAAGCAGCGTGACTTCGACCTTTACGGCGCTTTCACGGTTCAGGAAGAAGTGGGTCTGCGGGGCGCCGGCGTAGCTGCGTACCAGGTCAAGCCCCACCTTGCGCTGGTGCTCGAGGGGACTACCGCTCACGATGTGACTAAGACGCCCGAGCACGGATACTCAACCGTTCCCGGTCGCGGGCCCGCGATAGTCTACCGCGATACATCCTGGGTGGGCGATCCGCGCATCGTGGCTCGCCTGATCGAGACGGCGGAGGCCGCCAAGCTGCCGTATCAGATCAAGCGGACAGTCACCGGCGGCACCGATGCCGGTAGGATAGGTCCAACGGAGGCGGGCGTGCCTGTGGCGGTCATGTCTATGCCGTGTAGATACATTCACTCGCCGGTATCGGTGATATGCTCCGCCGATCTGGCCGGCTACACCAAGCTTGCCGGGCTATTCCTCGACAGCCTTGACGAAAGGGGTCTTTGCGTATGAAAGATCTAGTGAAGAAGCTATCCGAAGCTTACGGCCCGTCAGGGTCGGAGGACCAGATAAGGGAGATAATCAGGGCAGAGGCAGAGAAATACGCCGATGAGGTCCGAGTGGACGCGATGGGCAGCTTGATCTGCCGGGTGGCCCCCAAGGCCTCTGCGCCCGGCGCCGTCCCCAAGCGGATCATGGTGGACGCCCACATGGACGAGATCGGCATCGTGGTGTCCTACATAGACGACAAGGGCTTTCTGCGCTTCTCGCCCGTGGGTGGGCTCAGCCCCTACGTGCTGGCTGGCCAGCGGGTGGTATTCGGAAACGGCGTTGTGGGCGTGTTCGGCAAGGAGAAACTTGACGACATCAAGGATCTCAGGTTCGACAAGATGTTCATCGACATCGGCGCCCGCGACCGCGCCGAAGCCGAGGCCAAGGTGCGCGTGGGCGATGCCGCCGCGATGCTCGCGAGCTTTGTCGACATGGGTGATCGGGTCAGCGGCAAGGCCATGGATGATCGGATCGCGTGCGCCGTGGTGATCGAGGCCATGCGGCGAGCGCGGCCTGCGGTCAACGAGGTCTACTACGTCTTCACCGTCCAGGAGGAGCTGGGGCTGCGCGGGGCCCGCACGGCGGCCTACGGGATCAACCCGGATGTGGGCATCGCAGTCGATGTCACCCTCTGGGGCGATACCCCGGAGCGGGCTCCGTTCAACGTCACGTTGGGAGGCGGAGCCGCCATAAAGGCCAAAGACTCGAGCCTAATCGCACATCCTGCGGTCAAGAACCTTATGATAGACGCGGCCGAGAGGAACGGCATTCCTTACCAGCTTGAGGTGCTGGAGCGAGGCGGCACCGATGCTGGGGCGATCGCGCTTACCCGCGAGGGAGTGCCGTCCGGAACCATCTCGATTCCATGCAGGTACGTGCATACGCCGGCCGAGATGGTGGACATGGACGATGTAGATGCCTGCGTCAGGCTGCTTGCGGCCGTGGTGGAGGAGTTGGCATCGCCAGCCGGCGGTGGTATACTCTAGACGAACAGGCGTATGCAAATCCGGAGACTACGGAGGAATGTTTGTGAGCACCGACACCAGGAAAAAGACCAAGCATGTTAAGACAATCATTGTCGCCGACCTCAAGGGTACCGCGGCCGTTGGGGGCTGCCGGGAGTGCCAGACCTCCTGCCAGTCCGCGTGCAAGACCTCGTGCACCCTTGGGAACCAGGCGTGCAGAAAGTAACCAGGCGTACCCTTCTTGAGCAGGGGCGCCCGTCTCCAGCCGGGATACGCCGTAACTGGCACCGGTTCATGGCGGCGGGCGCCCGTCTCCTTTTGGACGTCCCCTCTGGCAGCTTGCACTCGCTGGATGAGGCGGCGTGGGACGTTCTGGAGGCGCTGGAGCAGGGAGAAGCAATCGATGGGATGGACACGAACAGAGGGGTCAGCGAAGTTGCGGCGGACCTGGATGCCCTTATTGAAGAAGGCGTTCTTACGCATCCCGACGATCCAGATCCTGTGCCCAGCGAGCTAGGCCCGGGAGTGGTCAAGGCGATGTGCCTCAATGTGGCGCACGATTGCGACATGAGGTGCGGATACTGTTTCGCGGGAACAGGTGATTTCGGGGGAAAGCGTTCGCTTATGCCGGCAGAAGTGGGCTGCCGGGCGCTGGATCTGCTTTTCGACATCAGCGGGCACGTCCGCCACCTTGATGTGGATTTCTTCGGGGGAGAACCACTGCTCAATATGGACGCGGTGGTCGAGATCACTCGATATGGACGGGAGCTTGAGGCGCGTACCGGCAAGATTCTGAAGCTTACACTCACGACTAACTGCTACGAGCTTTCGCCAAAGATAGACAAGTTCCTGAACGACAACGATATCGCCGCGGTTCTGAGCATCGATGGAAGGCAGCCGGTTCATGACGGAGCGCGCCGGAGCGCCGATGGCAGGCCGACTTTTGCACGAATTGCAGCAAACGCTATGCGTTTTGCCAATACCCGCCCGGACGGGGAATACTACGCGCGCGGCACCTATACGCGGCGGAATACGGATTTCGTGGAAGACGTGCTCTTCCTGGCGGACATGGGGTTTACCAGCATCTCATTTGAGCCGGTGGTTGCCGCGCCGTCCTCTGCGTACTCCATACGCGAGCAGGACTTGCCGGCGGTATTCGATTCATACGACCGGCTGGTCGCCGAGATGGCCTCGCGCCGCGCAGCCGGGCGCGAGTTCAGGTTCTTCCACTTCGACTTGAACATCGCCCACGGCCCTTGCCTGGCCAAGCGCCTCTTGGGATGCGGTGCAGGGCGCGAGTACGTGGCCATCGCACCGGACGGCGCGATCTATCCATGCCATCAATTCGTGGGCAGGGAAGGGTTCGTCATGGGCGATGTATGGCACGGCATCACGCGCCCCGAGATAGGCGAGTCTTTCGGGAATGCCCACATCTACGCCAAGGACGCCTGCCGCGATTGCTGGGCGAGGTTCATGTGTTCGGGCGGGTGCCACGCCAACGCCCACGAGATGAACGGCACGTTGATGACCCCTTACTCTATCGGCTGCATGATCACGCGCAAACGCCTGGAGGCGGCCCTGGCCTATGCGGCCCTAACTAACGGCTCAGAACGGCTTTAGCCCAGCTTGAACCGGGTACGCGCCATCGTGACAGAAGGGCGCCGGACCAGCGTGATACTATTCCCTCGGCAGCAGTCGAGGGAATAGTTCGTTCTGGGAGGTGTCTGTGTGCGGGATATGTCGCATCTCGCCGATGGCGAGCTGGTCCGGATGTTCCGCGATGGCGGGTCGGATCGTGCATTCGAGCAACTCCTCACAAGATACGTAAGGCTTATCAGATCGTGGACGCGGAAGTATTGGGCGGCCTATCGAATTGCCGATTACAGCGATCTGGAGCAGGAGGCACACATTGCCTTCCTGAGCGCGGTCAAGTCCTACGACGAAGCACAGTCGAGCTTTTTCGGATTCGCGCAACTTTGTGTCGCGCGGCGCCTTCAGAGTGTGGTGAAATCGTCCAGGCGCCAGAAGAACGTGCCGCCAGGCGGTCTGCTAGCGCTGTCAGGCGCGGTGCCCGGCTCCGATGACGGCAACCGCGACTTGATAGAGACGATGGCCAATCCCGCAGCCTACGACCCTCTGAGCCTGGCTGTGTCCGCCGATGCGGTTCGCCGGATGTGGAGCATCGCGCGGTCATCTCTATCCGAACTGGAACTGGAGGTGTTCCGGAGGAGGGTCGATGGCCAATCCTACCAAGAGGTCGCTGCTGAACTGGGAGTATCTACGAAGAGCGTGGACAATGCGGTTATGCGCGCCCGACGAAAACTGCGCGGTTTCATGTCGACCGAACTGGAAATGCAGGCCATGCCTGCTGAGGAGGATGAAACCGCGTAATGTCGAATGCCACCATGGGTGATTGTGGTGGCTGATGACATTACAAGCAGAATCCGGGCGATGCTCGATATCGTGTCGACTGCCGAAGGCAGCTGCCGAGTTCGGGAAATCGCAGCTCGGCTGAGTGTGTCGGAGCGCACTGTGTATCGATACATAAGCCAGTTGGAGACGTTAGGCTACGATATTCGCGTCGAGGGCGGCTGGGTGAGGTCGGAGGCTGAGCCCGGCGGAGCGGTCTTCGCTGGCCGCAGCGAGTCCCCCGAACTCGCCATGCGCCGCCTGGCCATCTTGTCTTTGCTTTCCGGCGGGCCGGCAACGCTGAATCGGATCGTGTCTCACCTGGCTGACCCAATTCGAGCGCTGGAGGCAGATGAGCGCACGATCAGGCGCGACCTCGAGCATCTCGAGTCCTGCGGGTATGTGGAGGCGCCGGGCGAGGACAACTCCGGATACCGTCTGGGCGGAGCTTTCATGCCCAGGTTCTCGCTTACCTTCGAGGAACTGGTCACGGTAGTGCGGGCGCTGGAGTCGGCCCCGGAGGCTGTGGCCGATCCGGTGACGATGGCCTCCATACGCAGGAAACTCTTCGCAGCCATGGCGCCCCACGCCGACCGGGCCCACGCCGTTCGCCGCCGGCGCTACACCAAGGGCAGGGCTCGTCGGTCCGACCCGGCCATACTGGCACGAGTGGATGCGCTGGAAGTGGCTTCGCTTGAATGCCGCGTGGTGCAGATAAGCTACGTGGAACAGCGGGCGGGACGCGAAAAGGCAAGCGCGAGCTCGAGCTCGAGGCCTAGCACGGGGCCTAGCACGAGGCCGAGCTCGAGGCCGAGCTCGAGTGCACGCCGTGGAATCGGCGAGGCAGTGGCGCGGGAAGTCGAGCCCTTGGGCCTTCTGTACTATTGGTTTCACGATATGTGGTATCTTGTGGCCAGATGCTGCACGGTACGGGAAACACGCCACTTCAGGGTGGACCGCATCGCCGCGATAGCCGTCACAAACAGGCTGTTCCAATACCCTCCTGATTTCGATCTCACCTCCTATGCATCGGGCATGTGGGGCGCGTACGCAGGCGAGCCTACCAGCGTCAGAGTTCGTTTCTTCGACGAGATGAACGTGATCGCCCGCTTGCAGGCGGAGATCGCCGATAGGCCCACAGCCTGCCTATCGCAGGTCGACGAGGGCGTGTGGGAATTGGTCGACACGGTGTCCGGGCTATCGGAGTTTCGCACTTGGCTGCGGACCTTCGGCAGTTCAGCGCTGGTTATCGAGCCTGAGCGCCTGCGGGCGCAGTTGGTGGAGAGCGCCGAGCGCATGCGCGACATATATGCCACGCAAGAAGCGCGCGACTTCCGTGCGATCTGAGTGTCTGGAGGGGGTCACAGGGATGATAGAGCAGAACGCGCGCCCGATCGATCAGATGTTCCAGCGCGTGATCATGATAGTCAACCTCCTGATGTCGGCGCCTCGGGGGCTCAGTGTGGCTCACATCGCGGCTGAGGTGGGCGCGGCGCCTTCAGTTGTCCGCGACGACCTGTACCGCTTGGCTGAATACGCTCGGGCTCCGCTGAGGGTGAGCGGCGATGCGGAGCTCGATGGCGAGAGCGATGACGCGCGCGACTATGCGAGCGATGAGATATGGAGCCTTGCTTCGAAGGACTTCGCTTTCCCGGTAACCGGGTTGTCGCCGCGTGAGGCCCGCACGCTTCTGGACATACTGGAGCGCATCGAAGGCGAGGGCGCCGGCGGACTCTGCCAGCGCCTCGATGCGAGCCTGTCGAGTGCGGGTGTGCGCAGGCGCGTCCTGAAGGCGGGGCGCACCATCTACGGCGAGGGGCAAGAGGAATCAAAGATCGATGCGCTGGGCGCGTACGTGGCTGAGCGGGCTTCCATGACAATCATCTACACGGACAGGCACAACCGCTCTACGCAGCGCGACATATGCCCGGTCGCCTTGGTGTATGATTGGCGCACTTGTGCATGGTACCTGTACGGCCACAACGGTCGCGCGAGCGCAGGCAATGGTTTTCGCCATTTCAGGGTGTCGCGCATCGAAAGCTTCAGACCGGCACTCAAGCACGTGGAGGCGCCTGACGACAGCTCAGTGGATCAGCACGTCAAGTCGTGTTGGGGCGTGGAGTGCAGCTTGGCTCCGGTGAAGGTGGCAGTGCGTTTTGCCGATGACTACAACGTGCTGGATCGGTTGTATGCCGACACAACCGACAGAGAGAACGCGCAGTACGAGAAGCAGACCGATGGGTCCGTGATCTACCGCGACATCATGCCCGGGTGGAATGAGTTCCGCGCCTGGGTGGCTACTTTCGGCGAGTCAGCGGAGGTTTTGGAGCCCCCCCAACTCCGCCGCAGCATGGCGCTGGCTGTGCAGCGAGTACTCGATAGATATGCCCAGCTCGGCGATGGATCATGACGACCGGTTCCTACGGTCAGCCGCGCCCCCCGTCCCGTAGCCGGGGCTCGAGTGTGGGAAGAGTCTGCTGCGGGGTGCGGGCGGCAATGGTGGTCGCTGGCCTGTACCCTACGACTCAGCCTCTGCGCAAACCCTGGGTTCTGCCCAGGCGTCAAATGGCGGCGACATGCATCTTTCGGGGGCAATCCCAGCCGGCCATCGCGCGGATGGACATAAAGAAGGTTGGCTATGCCGCGGCATAGCCTTCCTTATCCTCCCTTCCTCCTTTCCTTCCTTCCTTCGTTGCGCGATTTCGGGCTGCGGTCATCGCTCCCAGCCGGGAGCGCCGCGGCCCGAGCCTTGTAGCTGGGGCTCGCGTGTGGGAGGAACTTGCTACGGGTCGCGGGCGGCGTTGGTCGCCGCGAACCTGTACTCTACGACCCAGCCTTTACGCCTACCCTGGGTCCTGGGATCCAGGAAGTCGCCGAAATGCTTGCTTTCGGCGCCGAAATCGGAGGCGGCGGGCGCGCGAGCCGCTGGCGCCGAAGGGAGCGCCGCGAGCGATGGC
>CAYYHF010000081.1:0-6017 GCA_964471415.1 uncultured Clostridia bacterium
ATGGCAACGGTCGATGAAGCAGGAATCCCGCGACTTCAGTCGTGGGAGGTTCAAGCATCAACCCTGGCTGAGAAGCAGAGATACGTGATACCGAGCCAGCACATTGGGGAAGTGACCATGTTGGTCAGGACATCGAGCGGGCTGTACGCCGGCAACTCCAGCGGAGAGATAGCCTTTCTGTCCACCAACAGGCATGGAGCCGTCAGCTACAGTTCGCCGGTGATCAGGACTGGAAAAGTCAGTAAGATGCAAAGTTTCTACCCTTGCGGCAACGGTTTTGTCGCGTTGGGAAGCGATGCGCAGGCCGGAGGCGGTCTTGTCAACGTCTACTATTTCGAACGATGGGGCTGCGCGGCCAAACCGCTTCACGAAATCAACCTTCCCATAGACGTTGTGCACGATGTGGGCTTGGTTGCAAGCTCCAAGGATATGGTCTGCCTGAGCTGCGGAGGCGCGCTGAAGATCGTCAAGGAAGGCGGCTTTGCGGCGAAGATCGAATGCAAGGCGGTTCCGAGGCGAATCTCGATCAACCAGGACGGGATCATCGCCTACATTTGTGACGAGGGAAACAAATCGCTCCTTGCAGTCGTGGACGGGCCTGTAACTCGCACCTATGGGGTACCTCAGAGTCTGCGAGGCATTGGGTGGGCGAGCGCGCGAACTATATTCACCGATGTCGAAGCCGATAACGATGGAGCGTTTCTGGTCCGAACTAGCGGGAAACACACTCAGGTGCTTCGCTTCGATTACAGGAAAGGCGAGTTCACAAAGGTCTTTGCGATCCAAGATATCGAGATGGACTTTGATCATATGGCGGCGCTGCCTGACGATAGCATCGCAACGGCGTCAAGCTACGCGATCCAGATTCGTGATCGAGAAGGGAATGTTGTAGCTGAAAATCCCCAACCCCTCTACCAGTACGGAGAGATCATGTGCATCGCGTATTCTCATAGCTTCGACAAGATATTTGCGGTCTGCGATGCCAGTGGGCTACTAGCGTTCGAGCCCTCTACCCTCGAGTTGGAGCTTGTCGTCGCGCATTCTGACCTCAAGAGCGTGTGCGACATCGCCTCGGGCGGCAACGGCGAGCTCTACGCTGTGAAACGAACGCATCCTTGCGGGGTGTTCAGGGTGTCGGGGATTGAGAGTCTACTCGGCACCGAATAGGTGAACTGATGCAGAGCGCCGACTAGACGAGCACGAACTCTGCGCTCTGTCCTGCCGCAACGCGCCGGCGCCGCCCGGCGCAGGCGATGACGACTGCCTGCGACTCGCCGGTCTCGCCGGCCTTGCAGGATTCCAACTCGTTTGCAATCATGACTCGATACGGAGAAATTGTCGCCCGCACGCGCCCGCTTCGGCACTCCACCGATGCTTGCAGCCGGTCCCAGCTGCTCGGCAGGCGTGGATCTACGGATATCACAGGGTCAGTCTCATATTCGTCGGTATCCTCCTCGCCTTCGCTGCGCGACTCGTTTCGGTTCGTAGGATCCAGCAACCTCATTCCAGCGAAGCCGCACACGGCGGCCTGCCACATTCCCCCGAGGTTCGCAGCGTGTATTCCGTCTTTGAGGTTTCCCTTCTCGTCTTGAAGCTCTATGGAGATGCACTGCTTGAAGTAGGCGTATGCTTCTTTGCTCAGGCCCAAGTAGGACGCGAATGCTGAATGCGCCGATGCGCTCAGAGACGACAGGTGAGTGGTTCGCGGTTCGTAGTAACGCCAGTTGGCGCTCCAGAGGCTCTTGTCGAACAGATCCGGCAGGAGGCGGCCGAGCATTACAACATCGGCTTGCTTGATCAGCTTACGTTCGCAATGGTGGTAGCCTTCGAACTGCTCTATTACGCCTGAATTCGGGTCCGGAGCAGGGAGGTAAAGCAGATTCGCCACTCGCCTGATCTGGTTCGGTTCGTCTTGGCCGATGCCTAATCGGCGGGTGAGGCCGTCCCAAACTGCCGGAAAACGCTCCGCTAGTTCGAGGGCCGCAAGCAGTGTCCAGCGGGCCATATAATTGGTGAAAGCGTTGTTGTCTACCTGCTCGTGAAATTCGTCGGGGCCGATCACGCCGAGTATGTCGTACCTGCCCTTCTCGTCGTTCCACTGGGCGCGGCTTGCCCAGAATCGAGCCGCCTCCACGATTATCTCCATGCCATGCGATTCCATAAAACGCCAATCACCGGTCCATCGGCAATACTCCCATACGGCGTAGGCCACATCGGCAGTGATGTGGTCCTCTAGCTCCCCGCAGAGGATCCGCGCTCTCTCGCCTGTCTGTGGGTGGGGCGCCGACCACTTCGGCGTGGTCTCATCGCCCGAATCTGCGCTTTCCCATGCGTACATGGCGCCGCGATAGCCGTTTTGCCGGGCCTTCCGCCTGGCTCCCGGCAACGTGTTGTATCTGTACATTAGCAACCGGCGAGCGGTATCGGCAAACTGCGCCACGTAGAAGGGAAGGATGAAGATCTCCGTATCCCAGAAAACGTGGCCTTTGTAGCCTTCGCCGTGCAACCCTTTGGCGGCGATGCTGACTGTGTCATCGCCTTGCGGGCCCAAAGACGCCAGATGGTAGATGGCGAATCGCAGGGCCGTCTGGTCGCGGGCCGGGCCGTCGATGCAGATGTCGCAGCATTCCCACGTCTTGCCCCACTTCGCAGCGTGCTTGGCTTTGCAGCTGGAGTAGCCGCAGGACGCAGCTTCGCCCGCGTTCGCCCGTGCTGCCGAAGCCAATTCGTCCATGCCCGGCCGCCGCCCGTGCCCGCACGTGAGCCATTTTGCATCGCGGGATGTGTGCACTGCAACGAACTTGTGTATCTCTATGGATTCTCCCTCTTCCAGACGGACTTCGAAGTCATGGCCGGCGGCGCTGTCGCTCTTGTAGGGGACGAGCTGGGCGGGACTGACTTGGTCGCGCAAGCCGGCCGCATCGATGGGAACCCCGCACTCGCGTGCAGCCTCGCGACCGGCTTTGCCCTCGCTCTTCACGCCGACCGCCCGCTCAACGCAGGCCATGGCTATGCCGATTTTCGATTCAATCGTGGTTGTGCACACGCAGGCGGACCCATCTCTCAGCGCCTGGGCCGAATCCGCCGAAAGATGCGCCGCGCCCGAGTTGGACACATTCCCGTTCAGGCGGGACCTGAGCGATACTTGCCCTGATCCGTGTTGCATTGTCACGGAGAGCCTCATGCATAGCAAGTGATCGTCTACGGCGGACACAAACCTCTCGCTCTCTACGCTGATCGCACGCCCGACTTCATCGCTCCATCTGTAGAACCGGCGCAGGATCCCAACGCGCATGTCCAGTTCGCGGCGGTAATCGCTGATTCTATCTCTTGCCACCCTCTGCCCGTCCACCCAGATCTCAATGGGCAGGGGATCTTGGATTACAACGAGCTCTGTCACATCGTGCCGCCCTGATGCCTTATCGAATACGCCGGCAACAAAGGAACCGGCGCAACCCGGGCTCAGCCCGTCTTCATGCGCCCCCCTCACACTGAGATAGCCGTTTGTGAGGGTGAAGAGCGTCTCGTAGGAGGCGGCAGTGTCGGCAGTCGCCTCGTCCCGACCGGTCTCGCAGACCACCCAGTTGTTCTCGGCGGGCCGCAGCAGCAACGATGGATCATCGCCCATCGGCCCTTGGCCGGCTGGCAGAGTCTCTCCGCCCTCTCTCCACAGACTCATCTGCATATCCAATATGCGGGAGAACGACTCAATCCCGCCTCCCATGTGATGCACGGCAGGCGGCACGCCCTCGGGCTCTTGCCCCACGCTGACGAAGGCGGCGTGCTCTGTTTTGGAGGTGATCATCATGGAATCGCTGCCTGCGCAGCCGCCGATCGAGCCGAATTCATCTCCTATGAAGAGGATGTCGGGAACGTCGATCCCTTGCGGTCTTGCGACTTGATCGATCAAGTAGTTTACAGAATCAGCCTTGTCGGTCAGCCCGAGCTCGATGTGCTTCACATCGCTTGTGACCTTACCGTCTAGTCCTACTTGCCTGGAGCAGCGGCGCACCAGATCGATCACTGAGCCGAGCCCGGCGATGCCGGCTGTCCTCAGGCGCTCCTGGGTGTCGTGAAGGAGTTCGCCGATTCTGTCCTTTGGGGGGTCATCCCACTTGGGGAGGGGCATTATGTCGAGCTTTCTTCTGTTCATCCTGTCGGAGACGATTTCAGTGGCAAGGCCGTGCTGCTGCTTGAGGATGCGCTGTGCCATGGCGACCGCCTGGTCCATCATTGTATTCTCCGCGTCAGTGGCCTCTCGCGCCCAAAGGCAAGCGGGGCGTCCCTCCGAGTCGAAGCCGTACACCTCCGACCCCCTGTTCACGCAGGCCAGTATGTTCGCCTTCACCCTCGGATGAAGGAGCGAGAAGAACTGGCGGTCGAGATTGGCGAAGTTGGTCCCGGTAACGGCGGCCAGCCATACGCCCCTTCCGAGCAGCGCCTCAGCTCGCCATATAAGGTGGTCTACACGACCGCGGCGAGACGCCACCGCAGTTCCGTCCCAGTCGAAAACGAGCATCTTGTAGCGATGCGACAGCAGGTGATGGAGGTCGCCGTCATTCATTGAAATCCCTCGCGTTCACTTAATCGTAAAAGCTACACTGCATGCCGGATTTACAGGGATTATATTCGCCATGTAGATCACAACATCCTCCGCTGCGCCGCAGATTCTCTTTATCGTTTAAGTATCCAGACTGACTGCTGCTGTAGTTGCGGTCGCGGCGTTTCCCCCCGGAGGTCGAGACGAGCGCGCCGTCCTGCGCCGGCATTGTTTTGAAAGCAGGTAGGAGTTCTCATTCCCATGTAGAATACTGGTCATTAGGTTTAACGTTTAAGTAATCCATGTCGCATCCGGCAGCGATATTGAACCATCCACAGAATGTGACGCACATACGAGCATGTATAGGCGGTTTTTGGGGTCTCGTTGCCTGCTTAATCGCTTCAGTCATTGCCAAAGAAGAACGAACAGGGAGGACAGACACGCATGAGTCGCACTACGCTGAAGGACATTGCCGAAGAAACCGGAGTATCGGTGACTGCAGTCTCCCGCGCCCTGAGCGGGCATTCAGACATCGGCAAGGAGACGCGAGATCGGATCCTGCGCGTTGCGAAGGCGCTGAACTACCAGCCCAACATAGCAGCGCGCACTTTGGTAACCCAGAAATCCGGAGCGATAGGCCTTTTTGTGTTAGGCAGGGCAAAGGGCGAGGGCCTCTCGCACCCGTTTTCGGGGCAAGTAATCAACGGTTTTCTGGATGGGCTCGCCGAAAACGGATACGACATGATGGTATTTCGCGCCAACTACCCTCCCGATTCCCGAAACTCGCCCTACCTGGACCTATGTCGACGACGGATGGTGGAAGGCGCTTTCCTGATGGGGCTTCGCACTGATGACCCGCATCTTGGCAGCCTAGAGGAGTCGGCTATTCCCATAGTCACGCTGGACATGCCCCTGGCCGGCGAGATGACGTTCACAGTCGGATGCGACAATGCATCGGCCGTCCGCGCAGCAGTGAGGCATTTGGCGCATCTGGGCCATACGAGGGTCGGCATCGTCAACGGGTACCAGCGGGCTTCGGTCAGTCTTGAGCGGTTCGAGGCCTACAGCAGCGCTCTGTCTGATCTGGGCATACCATTTGACCCCGCTTTGGTCGCCGATGGAGAGTTCACAGCGGACGGCGGCAAGCGAGCCTTCCTTTCCATGATTGAAAAGGCGCCTGATGTGACGGCCGTTTTCGCCGCGTCAGACCTCATGGCTCTGGGCGTGCTGGATGGCGCCAGGGAGCGCGGGCTCAGCGTTCCCAACGACCTTTCCGTAATCGGGTTTGACAACATCGAGATGGCCGCGATCTGCTCTCCACCCTTGACTACGCTGGACCAGCCCCGCTACGAACTGGGCCAAACCGCGGCCAGGACGCTGATCGCTGCGTGCAATGGGGAAACGCCGCCGTCTCGCGTTTTGATGAAGGCCAGTCTGATCGTTCGCGGCTCTACGGCTCGGCCCAGCAAAAGCTGAT
>CAYYHF010000081.1:6117-10045 GCA_964471415.1 uncultured Clostridia bacterium
ATGAAGGCCAGTCTGATCGTTCGCGGCTCTACGGCTCGGCCCAGCAAAAGCTGATTCGGCAAGGGGGGTGGTCGGGCAGGCGAAGTCAGGCGTAATCATGCGCAGTAGCGGCAAGCGTGTGTTGCGTGTGCAGCAGACGCGCGGTCCGGCCTCGCATCTATGGAGTCTGGGTAAGAAAGCACTTCATAAGGAGGGTTCCATGATGAAGCTTCGCAGGGTATTGCTGGTTGCGGCGCTGGTGGCCATGTTGGCCTGCGCCGCCTCATCGCGGGCGGCAGATGTCAAGATCCGCGTGGCGGGTTTCGGCGGAACTGACACGGCGATAGTCGAAGAACTCATCGCCAGGTTCGTGCAGCCGAATGTGAAGGGGATCAAGGTCACATACGAACCCATACCGGACGCTTACGACAAGTGGATTGTGAACGCGTTGTCGGCAGGAACTGGGCCCGATCTGTTCTACGTCGACATCTTCTGGTCGCAGGGGTTGTTCTCATCCGGGGCGGTCGAGCCTCTCGATGCCCACTTGGCCAAGTCCAAGATCCTGCAGGGGAAGGACATCATACCTTCGCTGCTCGGTGGGTTCACCTACAAGGGCAAGGTGTACGGCATTCCCAAGGACTTCAACACGCTGGCGGTTATCTACAACAAGGACATGTTCGACATTGCGAAGGTCGCCTATCCCGATGGCAATGACGACTGGAACACCTTCACCGCCAAACTCCAGAAGGTACAGGCGGCTTTCCCCGGTGTCTACGGCGTCTGCCTGTCTCCTGAGTATGCGAGGATGGGTGCGTTCGCGTATGCGACCGGCTTCGAAAACTTCGGCAAAGACGGCAAGACCAACGTGCTGGGCAAGGGATTCAGCGATGCTTTCAAATGGTACACAGGCCTCGCCGGAGAGGGCATAGGAGTGATGCCGGCCGACATCGGGCAGGGATGGGGCGGAGGCGCTTTGGCATCGGAACAGGTGGCCTGCTGCTTTGAGGGCGCCTGGGTTCTGGGCTTTTTGCGCGACGAATCTCCGAACCTCAATTACGGAGCCGCTCTGCTGCCCAAGTATCCTGGAACGGGCGAGCGCGGCAACATCATGTTCACGGTATCGTGGTCGATGAGCGCGGCCTCAAAGCACAAGGAAGAGGCTTTCAAGGTTCTCGAGATGTTGACGAGCCCTGAGGCGCAGCAGTGGGTCCTCGAGCGTGGGCTGGCGCTCCCGTCTCGTCAGGCGCTCATCGATAACCCGTATTTTAGGAAGACAGACAGGGAAGCCGTTGCCAATCGCATCGTGTTTGAGGGCTCGACAGCCGGTCGTGTCAGACCATTCGAGTTCGGCGAGTACGGCGGAGACTGGATGATGCCCATCAACGATGCTCTGGTCGCGGTCATGAGCGGCCAGCAGACTGTGGATGAGGCCCTAGCCGAGATCCAGGGTCGACTGGACAAGCTAATCGGGAAGTGATGCAGGTTTAAGGAAAGCGAAGAGAAGGGCGGGGCGGTCGGGCGTGATCGGGGGAAGTCATTCGGCGAGGCATATTCGTCCGGCGCCCCCCCACCCCCAACGATTCTGCCCCGCCTTCTTCAGCGCTCTGAATTGAGCGTGCGATCTTGCCGTCATGGGGGGCGATCACGTGAAGGAAAAGGCTTCACCCTACATAATGCTGGCGCCCTACATCTTCTTCATCGCGATATTCTTCGGATACGCTTTTCTGCGTACGCTCTACTTCAGCTTCACCGACTACAACATGTTCTCAAAGCCGGCATGGGTCGGATTCCGAAACTACGTGGACCTCTTCCGCAACATACAGTTTGGCAGGGCATTCCGAAACTCGATCACCTTCTCAATCATCGTTACATTCTTCCAAACCGTGTTTGCGCTCATCCTGGCTATCGCGCTCAACACCAAGATACGAGGGATCAAGGTGTTCAGAGCGCTGTACTACATGCCCAGCGTCACATCGAGCGTTGTCATCACCCTCATCTTCATGTGGTTGTTCCAACGCAACGGCATATTCAACTACTTGACTACGATGCTCCTGCAGAACCGAGCGATTGTGGGCGCATTCTTCGCTTCCCTGGCCGTTTTCCAGGCTCTCATGGTGACCGTGGAAAGGGCCCGTAAGCTGCCATGTTCGTGGCTGGAGCCCAGCTTCATCCTGGCGTCCGCCTTGCTGTCGCTGGTGGCGGTGTGGTTGCTTCAATTCGCCGGAGTAATGGCGCCCAACACCGATGCGCAGGCTGTGAGGACCATCTGGCTCAACACGCGTCAGACGATTCCGGCTTGGGCGGGTAAGCTGGGCATCCCGCGTCCTCTGGCGGCGATCATGATGCTGAACACCTGGACTACTGCTCCCACGATGATGCTGCTGTTTTTGGCCGGGCTTCAGGATATTCCGAGGGAGCTGTATGAGGCGGCGGCCGTGGACGGGGCAACGGGTTACGCGGCTTTCAGGCATATAACGTTGCCGGGGCTCAGGCACGTGACGTATCTGGTCGTGACTATGGGGCTTATAGGAACGCTTCAGATGTTCGACCAGGTGGCCATCATAGGCGATCAGGCGCCGCTTGACTCCGTGATAACACTGGCCTACTTCGTGTATCACAACGCTTTCCCCGGCTCCGCAGTGCCCCGAATAGGCGCGGCTTCGGCCGCGGCGATGGTCCTGGCTGGTTTCACACTCATCCTGACCTGGGTCCAGAGGAAGCTGTCGAGGGCTTGACAGGGGCGCGACATGGACGCGGGCGCGGCGCGGGCGCGACCCGGCGCGCGATGCAAGGCAGAGGAGGATCCGAGAATGACTCACGCTGCCAGCGATGCGACCTCAAAGGCCATGGCGAGAAGAAGGTGGGCGAGAACGGGCTCCATATTCGTGCTGCTCATGTTGTTCTCTATCTTCTTCATGGGCCCGTTGGTCTTCGCTTTCCTGTCGAGTCTGAAAGATAATCCCACGGAATGGCCTCCCAGATTCGGCTCGCCGCAGCTATCCCCGGCCAACTGGGGCGCGGCGTACCGACTGGGCAGATCGGGAGGCGCCGGCGGTTTCTTCGGCGCGTTTGCTCCCGGCGCAGTTGTGCCGTTTAGCGCGACTTACGAAGTGGACCAAGGCCGGGATCCGGAGCCTCCGATTGTGGTAGTGCCCAGGCGCGTTCCGGGCGCAGGCGCCGGCGCGGTGAGGTTGGGGCCGTTCGCTGCTGATGAGGCCGAGGTGAGCGAGGTCAGGGAAGTCGGCCGCGAAGAGGCGGACGGAACGATACGCGTGACCTATGAATGGGAGATAATCCATACTGGCGAACTCACATACGACAGACTTCCAATGGATGCCGAAGTGCCGCTATACCAGAAATTCGTCAGCGCCGCGCTGGCGCCCAATAGATTGGAAAGATTGGGACGCGTTCAAAGCTGGAACAACGTCACATCCGGCGTCATACCATACGTCTTCTATAACTACCATCGAGTCTTCAGGGAGAACTACAGCCGCACAACAGGCAGGAGCCTTTTCCTGCTGTGGATAAGGAACTCGTTCCTCCTAAGCGGGATACGAGTGGTGACTACTCTCGCCATTGCGTCCATGGCGGGATACGCCTTGGCGCGCCTCAGCTTTGCGGGGCGGAACTCTCTCTTCTTCCTCACGCTTTTTTCCATGATGATTCCGGGACAGGTCACTTTCATCTCCAACTACCTGGTCCTAAGGGACGGAATCTTCGGGCTGTCGAAGCTTCTCGGCGTGGACACCCTCATAAACACCTGGCCCGGCTACATCATATCCACTATGGTGAACGGAAGCGCTGTGTTCATAATGAAGCAGTTCTTCGAGTCACTCCCTCACGACCTGGAGGAATCGGCCCGGATCGACGGCGCCGGCACGATCCAGACCTCTTTCCGCATTATGCTGCCCTTGGCCCGTCCGTCTCTGGGCGCCCTGGCGATCCTCAC
>CAYYHF010000082.1:0-9990 GCA_964471415.1 uncultured Clostridia bacterium
TTGGCCTCTTCTATGGCCTTGACAATGGAATCCTTGCCCGACTGAATGAGCACGCCCTCCACGCCGTGAGCCGCGGCTATTCGGCTGGAAACCGCATCGCCCACGATGATCGTGAGGCCGCGTTTGACAGCGGCCGCGATCTCCGCCTCGGCTGCCGTCTCTTCCTCCAGGTATATCAGCTCCAGCGACACATCGAGTATGCTATCCAGACACTCGGTACCGTAGATAACATTCCTAAACCCTATGACGCCCATCGCATCGCCGAACTCCGTAGCTGCGTGGATTGCCTTGATGATGTCGAACCCGGTTACCTGGATGGACACCGCCGGAACCTCAACCGCCTGCTCGATCGCGAGCGCGGTTCCCCCGCGGCTTATGATCACATCGATCCCCGCAGCCTGCATATCCTGGGCATGGGCAACCCCTGCGCTCAGGTCCCCTTGGCGTATGTCCACATCCTCTCCCAGCTCACGGCATACCTCCTTCGCAAGCTGGGCCAAATCGGGATATGGAGCGACAAGACCGATATTGAATCCCAATGCAATCCCTCGCTATCTAGGTTGACAGACAAATGCAGAAGCTGTCCGCCGAGCAAGTCGCCCGGCGGACAGCGCCAAGTCTACCGAATTGAGCCTGTACGCGCTACACTCGGTAGAAACCGTCAGGTGAACCGACTATTCGTACACCGGAGCCCGGCCGGTCGCCGCCACTACTCCGGCAATACGCCCAAACACGATGCAGTCGGCGACAGCGTTGGAGCCGAGACGGTTGGTGCCGTGGACTCCTCCGACAACCTCGCCCGCTGCAAACAGGCCGGGAATCGCCTCGCCCCAGAAGTCCTGGACCTCTGCCCTGGGGGTGATCTTAAGCCCACCCATGGTGTGGTGGGCCGAAGGCCACTGAGGGATTGCGTAGAATGGACCGTTCACTATCGTCATCATGACGCCCTTATCGATTCTCTTGCCGAAGTCGGGGTCTACGCCCTTCTCCACGTAGCCGTTGTGCTCATTGATGGTCTCTACAAGGTTGGCCGCAGGCATGTTGATCTTGCCGCCCTTGTAAACGCCGGCGTTGATCTTGGCCGCCAGTTCCTCCAGGGTATCGGCCTTGAAGATGCGGCCCCTGCTTATGCCCTCATCCACATCGGCCTTGGTGCTTATAGCGGGGATCATCTCCTCGTGGAAGATGCCGAACGTGGGGAAACCGCAGCTGTCCATGGCGGCCATTGAGCAGACATCGCGACGCTCGCCCTCGTTCACGTAACGCCTGCCTTCGACGTCGACATAGACAATGCCCGCGCTTGGACCGTTGAACGGGATGACGGCGTACTTATCCAGCCTGCCGGTGTTGGGATCCGCGAACGGATACAGCTGGATGTAGGACATATGCAAAGTATTGGCGCCGACCTGCTGCGCCAGGGTGATGCCCTCACCGGTGGCGCCGGGATGGTTGGTCGCGGGAATCCTCTCGTCCATCCAAGGCACATAAGCCTTTCTCATCTCAGGGTTAGCGGCGAAGCCGCCCGTAGCCAGTATGACGCCCTTGGCGGCCCGGATGTTCACCACGCCGCCTTTGACCTCGGCCTTGATGCCCAGCACACGACCGGCCATGGGCTTCTCGCGGTAGATGTAGACCATCTTGGTGTTGAGCTTGATATCGACCCCTGTAGCCTTGTCCATGTTGTAGAGGACCTTGGTTATATCTCCGCCGACCTGGTTCTCGGTAGTATGGGTTCTGTAGCCGTAGTGCCCGCCCGGCCTGGTCAGCTGGTTACGCAGCTTAAGCCCGTTGTCGATCAGGATATCGAGCATCTCGGGCGAGCCTTTGACCATCTGCTCGATGAGAGCAGGATCGCCCATGTTGTCTCCGCCGACGATTGTGTCTTCAATATGCTTTTCAGGCGTATCCGGAGAAAGCCCGAGCTTCTCCGCAAGATTCAGCTTGCTGGTGTAGGAAGCGTAGACGCCGCCGTTGATCGCGGAGTTGCCGCCGATAACCGGCATCTTCTCGATCAGTAAGGTCTTGGCGCCGGACGCCGCGGACGAATAGGCAGCGGAAAGACCGGCAAACCCGGAACCGACGACGATGACATCGTAGGTCATGTCCCATTTCTCCGGAGGCTCAATGAAGCCCTTATCTTGGGCCACTGCACTCATCGTGACACAAGCTGCAAGGGCAACAACGAGCACAATCGATAGCATTCTCTTGAAACGCATCTAGTCTCTCCCCTTTCAGCTTACCTGAGAACCCAGTTTTCGATTCTGAGCCATGTTCAGCATTCGGCACATTTCGGGAAAATCCTCTTCATGACGAGGGAACATGAACCCATCGTGTATCAGCACCGCCAAAGGGTGCTGACCTGGGCGAGCTCCCCTGGCTATTGTCCAGCGCAACCGCCATCGTGTGCATGTTCGGTTTCGTCTAGAGCTGAAAGTCCGCCGCCATGGCCTGAAGCTGCGCAGCCATCTGTGCAAGCGCCTGTGCCGATGTGGATATCTCCTCCACCGAAGCATTCACTTCTTGGGCCGAAGCCGACACCTCTTCAACCGCGGAAGCTGTCTCCTCGGATATGGCGGCCACGTTCTCTGTGGCCCGTTTCACTTTGCCCATTCTTTCCGACATGTCCGCTACTGCATCAGCATTAGCCTCGGCGGCGGAAGTGACATCGCGTATTGCGTTCTCTGTCTCGTTACTAACCTCTGTGAGTCGAGTTGAGGACTTGACCAACCGTGATATCTCCTCCAGCGATTTGACGGCCGTTGCGTTGATCTCATTCAGAATCGCCTCTGCCTCACTGGACAGTTCCCTGCTTTGCTTGACTTCCTCCTGCTGGGACTCGATAGTGGCCACCGTGCTGTCGGTCGCCCTGCTCACTCGCTCTATGAGCTCGCCAATGGCCTTGGTTTCGCTCGACGAGCGCTCTGCCAGCTTTCGCACCTCGTCGGCTACGACTGCGAAACCCTTGCCGTGTTCGCCTGCGCGAGCGGCCTCGATGGCAGCATTCAGGGCCAACAGGTTAGTCTGATCGGCAATATCGTTGATGACTTCCACAATCTTCCTGATCTCCTGAGAGTGGCTGTCGAGTTCGCGTATCTGATCCGTGGCAACTGCAGTTTTCTCGCTGATCCGCTGGATGCTCTCGATCACGTGACCCACCGACTCCTTGCCTTTGCCGGATACATCCGCGTTCTGCTGTGCGATAGAACTCATGCTCTTCAGAATGGTCAAGTTCTCGTCAAGCGATGAATTGGTCTCCAGAACCAATCTTCCAGCTTTGGCGATCTCGGTCTTTTGCGAATCAGTGGCTTGGGACACACGGTCGATGTCGCCGCTGAACTGCTCTACTGCATCGGCTGTAGTGGCGGCGCTGCTGGACTGCTGGCCGGCGCCTGCTGCCAATTGCTGAACGACACTGGATATCTGACCGACAGCGCCCGCAGCCTGCTCAGCTCCGGCCGCCAACTCCTCGCTTGCGGCTGCAACATCGCGGGCGGTGGATGAGGTGTCGCCGATAACCTTCCTTAGGTTGACAACCATCTGACCCAGCGCTTGAGTCAGAATCCCCACTTCATCCCGAGAACGAGCCTCGCAGCTTGCGGTGAGGTCACCCTGAGCAACACGCTCGGCAACGTCCACTAGGCCACGTAGAGGAACCACAATGATACTTGACAAGTAGAGTCCAAACAGTATTCCTCCCGCAGCCAACACCAGTATAACAGCGAGTACGGTAGCTCTGCTCTGCCCAGCATTGACTTGAGCCGCGGTGACAACAGCATCGCGATCATTGCCTATGGATTCTATGAGCTGATCGAGAGTGCTCCCTATTGATTCGGCAAGGTCGCCGGCTCTGCCTCGGACCAGTGCTCTGGCTGCTTCATTCATGCCGCTATCAGAAAGGGAGATAATGCCCTCTGTAAGTGCACGGTATTCATTCCATATATCCTCAAGTTGGGAATGGATCTGTTTGCCGGCCTCAGTGGTAAGCAGCGGACCCAAGATAGCCACGCTTTCCTCATAGTGCTCTGCATCATCGGTCATTCTGGAGTGGTATTTATCCATATCCTCTCGAGTCTCGGATAAGATGTGTTGGAGCGTATTTCGCCTCAAACTTGCTGCGTAGTACTTGGCATTCATGACCTGGTGCGTCTTGGGGATGAGATTCAGCCCCAATGCCTCTATGTCGCTAGTAAGCAAATCGATCCGAGTGATCGAGAACCAGCCGAGTCCTCCCATGGCCAGCGCCAACAGCACCACCAAAAGTAGCAGTTTCGACCTGACCTTCATGTTCATAAGCCACCTCATGACAACCGGCGCCGGTGATCCGAACAGCCGTCACCACCGACACACCTGCCCTCCCCTCTCAGCTCACTACACCAATTACCTGGCGTTTTGCGCCGATAGAAGAATCGACAAATTTCGTGATCTGTTTAGCGCTTTTCAGCGGAGTTCATCGAATAGTTACTACAGTACCGGGGATCAGTACCATGGTATGGGCGGGCAGCTGGTCGAAACAACGCAGCTTAAAGGCGTGCCCCCCTCTTCGGGGGTGATCTGTTCCAGCGCCGAGGTACCGTTCCGTCCGGTCCGGTCCAGTCGGTATCGATGTACATCGCACGCGCTGAGGGCAGCGTTTGGTTGGAGGCTCTGAGCGAATGGGTGGACGGCGAGGGGGAATTACGTCTGCGGAAGGTCCATCTCTTCGTCGGAGAGCGCGACCTCAGACGCCATCAGCGATGCTTGAATGCGGTCACGCACGCCGAGTTTGCTGTAGATAACGCTCAGGTAGTTCTTTATGGTCTGCTCCGCAAGGCACATGCGTTCAGCGATTTCCTGATTGGAAAAGCCCTGAGAGAGCAGGAACAGTATCGCCTTTTCTCTGGGCGTCAGCGTGCCGACCCAGCCAGGCTTGGCATCGGTGGGAGACGAGTGAGCACCCTCTTCCGGGTACTCACTCCCTTCACGATCAGCACACGCATCGGGCGCGGCTTCAGCTGGCGCGCCCGCCCGGCGCTTACGCGCGCGTTGGATCATGATGACAACAAGCTGCACCATGCATGCCGCCATCGCACCGGCAGCCACAGCCCAGAGGTTGTGCGCGATGCACGCTAAAGGCACCGCGCATACTCGCCCGCGAGGCTGAACCGGGACGAACATGTGCCAGTCGGTATCCGCAATGGGCGAATGCATGACCAGAACCTCGTCATTGCCCAATTTGGCAGCGAAATGGCCGCATTTTGCGTAAGTGGGCAGTGTGCGCCTAAGGTGTGAAGTGCACATCGCTATCCAACCAGCGCAGGCCTCAGCAGTGAGGTCGTCTGAACACGAATGTACACCCGAAATCGGGCGTCCTTTGCCGTCCACGATCAAGAGGCAATTCGATCTGACGGTTCCCAAGGGGGAATAGCAGTTTCGATCCAGGTGGTCGGCGATCGGGCGGCAGAGATATTCCGGACTAATTAGCAAGGCAAGCACTCCCAGCGGCTTGCCCGAGTCGGCATGTCGGATCCGCCTACCTAACACGACGAAGCTTGGCCCCATAAAGGTAACCTGCACGTTGGTGCACCAGACCGGCTCGCCATCGCCGCTGATGATGGCATCATAAACTCGCGACTTCGCAAATGACAGCGAGGACTCCAGAGGCAGCGTATTCCTCATCGTCAGAGCTTTGCACGCCTGATCGGTTTCGCTCACAAAGAACGCATCGCACACGGATTGGTCACCGAATGTCCAGCTTTCCATGTAGTTCGCGAAAGCGCCACTGGCGATTACTTGCCTATTCTCGTCCCTGCTATCCACATGGTCAGCAAGTAGCGCGTTCAGCTCTGGATTAACTGCGAACTGAAATGTTAGGTTCTCGTATGCGTCCAATTGCCGCCGGAGGGTCAGCACAGCCTGACTCATGACCAGTGTGAAGTATTCCACAAACTCGGATCGGCAGATCTCGCCGCTGTCCGAATCCTTTTGCTCACATCCCGGCTTTGAAACAGATACCACTACCAGGGCCAAGACTAAGGTAACGACAACTGCAACAACCAGCACCGCTCGCTTGTTTCGCATCAAGTAGGCACTCCTTTGCCAGATCACCCACGACCATTCCAGACAAGGCTTGGATTGGTCAGGGATAGCTCCCTGCCGATACTCTATTTGCCGCGATGCCGACCGATTCCTCCTCAGCCGCTGAGCGCTCGTTTTCATGTCTGAGACAACGAGCCGGATACGCAACCGCGCCCCCACCGCTTCGGATGAGGGCGCAGGAACACGTGATATGCTACCCAGGGAACGCTTCCTTAGGTCGGCTCAGCCAGCCGGCCGCACTGCCCGCCTGATCGCGTTACTGATCAGCTTGCCATCGATCAGGCGGATACAGCTGTAGCCATTGTCCTTCAACATCCGGACATTGCGATCATGCCTGTATTGGAAGGACGCTAGCCAAGGGCTAAAGTCTATGCCCAGCCGGGGGAGGCTTCGGAACAAACACACCAAGTGGCCAAGCTTTCTCTCAGCCTCCCTACTAATCGATCCTTTTCTGGTTAGCCAATTTGACAAATTGGCCTTGCATTCAACTCCGTGAACAACTCGTCCCGCCTCTAGCAGCAGATCGATGTCCGCATCGCCACAGAGTTTCCCCGAATCGGAAGCAAAGAACCCATGTCTGTGCTTGTTCGCTCTAGGACACTCCGGCAACCCGAGCGCCTCAGGATCCAGTGATGCGATGACACACTCGACTATGTAGCCTCGTTTGTCGTGCGTCTTCCATGACATATCCGAGTAGTACTCCAGCATCAGCGTTCTGAACTGCTGAATCTCCTCTGCGTGCTGGCAGTCGATGGAGCTGAGCGCAGCATCAAGCTTGTTCTCCGACATCTCGCCGGGACAAGCTCTCATGAAGTCGGCCAGCGCCATGAAAAGCTCAGGCAGCCTAAGCACCATCGCCGCGATTCCATTAGCAGAAGCAGCCGGACTCCCTGTCAAGCAACGTCGAGTATATATGCGAACCACTGTAGCACCGCGCCTCCGTGTATGCTCTCACTACCTGATCACCTTGTAGGCGGGAAGAACCAGAGCGGGAAAGCCCATCCTCACACTCATAGAGCTGGCGAATTCTCTCGCGTACGGCCACGCGTTTAGGGGCACGTTCCTATGCTCAAATGCACTTAGCATCTCATCTAGTTCCTCCTCGCTCATGTTCTCGGTGTCGAAGTCTTTCACAGAGTACACGAGATCCACATCGAACATGAGGGAGAATAGGTAATCTACAGGATGCTCCTCTGATACAGTGCCATTGACGGCGAACGAACCACGCAGGCGCAGGAATCCGCTATCGTATTCCACCCTGCCGGACTTGAACCCAATGTCAGCCAAGAGCGAATCGGGGACGCTCATATCAAGCGCATTAAGCTGCATATGCGCTTTTGTGAGAACGATATCCTCCAGAGTCACCGCTTGTATAAGCTGTGCGTACTTTTCCTCGTTCAGCATGAGGAGTCACCTCCCGCGCTCCATCGCTTGGGCCGCGGACAACAACATCCCAACGGCGGAAAACCCCGACCACGTGTGTGTCTGCGCGATCGACTCCTGTACCACCGAGCCACATCTCGAGGCTAATCGGGGCATCGTCCACCCAGTTGATCACGGCCAAGGCGGCCGTGCACAGCTCCTTAAGCGACAGAGCCGCCTCAAGATCATCTATCAGCAGATCCAGCATAGTCCCAAATGCCGCGACAACTCGTTTCGCGGTCGCATCCGCTGATGCATCATGGCTCAACGACAGCGCCAGTATGATGCGCTCGTACAGAGACACCCCAACAGACTCGAAGCACTTCCTCACCATCGCCAGTTGATCCCGCAAGGCGCCGATACAGTCGTCGGACGGCTCCAGCGCGAGGAGTTGCTCCACTCTCTCCAGGGCGTTGCGCTGTGAAGACATCATGGACGATATCTGCTCCGCTACCAAACCGCTCCATGTCGGATCCACACCATTCCACTCTCTGTTGATCCGACCCGGACGTGATTGGATTGCCCAGCCCGCCCTTGGACAGTTGAGTTCCATGGTCATCTTAATCCCCTCGCATCCGCTTTGACCCAGTTTTGGCCCTTGGCTTAAGTATTCTACCATTGGCGACCACTTCCTGCAATGCACCCGCATTGAGTGCCCACGTTCGGTTCCCGTATCATTCTGTGATTCAGCACAAGACGCTATTCCATCTCTGCAGAGCAACCCAGCAACCCCTCTACACAACCGCGCCCCCACCGCTTCGGATGAGGGCGCAGTCCTGATACTATCTGTCCTTTCTATCCTCGCTGTCCTCGCTCCGGAGCGACTCGGCTAAAAGCTGGCTTTGACTCCCGCAAACACCCCGCGTGCAGCGGGCACGGCGGCGCCCAATGGGCTCGCATCATCGCCGAATCCTGTGATCGCGCCGACTGACAGTTCCACCGCCTGTGCCAGCTTGTAGGTGTAGCGCGGGATGATGAGCCCCGCCTTACCCGTCAGGTCCGCCAGGCCCACCAGCTCCAGCTGATGGTCGTCGGCGAACGAATAGCGGGTCACAAGCAGCGTGTAAACGCCCGCCTTGCGCTCCTGCCCAGGCTGGGTGTAGGGGCTCAGCAGAGCGTTGGCGCTGTCGTAGATGAGCTGCGCCGAGGCGAACAGGCCTGTGCCGATGTTGAACGTGTAGTCCGCTCCCGCGACGATCTGAAAAGACGAATCGTTGGACGACAGAGCCATGGTCGCCGGAGGCGGCGCGTCCAGCTCGTCAAGCTTGTCGGGCACTGTCATGGCTCCCTCAAACCATACCGCGGCATCGCCCAGCGTGCCCGCTGTGGCCAGGCCGAACTGGTGCATCCGCCGGTATTTCAGTCGGGGCATCATGACAGGAGGATACGGGTCGGGAAGAACGGTGGCCTGAAGCCATATCGCGGGAAGGTCCTGCCACCCATAGAAATAGGAAGCATACACATTGTGCCCGCCGAGCATGGTCTCGCCCCGAACCGCGACTTCCAGCTTGTCGAGGAACCGGTCGGGCTTGCCCTCCGGTTCTGCCTCACCCAGTTCGCCGGGGATGGCAGCCGGCACGAAGTCCAGCACCAGCACGCCTGTGACAGCCGACCCATTATCGAAGTAGTAAGCGGCCGCAACCGCCGGCACAGGCGCGCCCGCGATTTCCAGATCCGCGACTGCCAGCATGTCTTTGGGGTTGACCACGCTGGTCGGGTTGATCCCATCGGCAGTCCCCCAGTTGACCACGAGTTTGCCGAGCCTCAGGTCCAGACGGCCGAGTTCAACGTCCACATACGCCTCTCCCAGCTTGAACTCATGTTCTGTCTCAGGTTTGGTGGTCATAGACATGCCCGCATCGACATGATAGCCTACGAGAGCGCCCATATCGCCGTCCAAGGCCAGGCGAAGTTTGAGCGAGTCGCCCGTTACGCCTTTCGCCTCGAATCCATAGTGAAACTGGTATTCGGCGCTGCCGGAGAACTCGGGGGCGCCGGGAGCAGAACCGGCAGGCGCGGCGGTAGCGGCAGCCCACGCCCCGACAGGCGCCAGCAACACAGCTCCGAAAATGGCGGCCAGGGCCGCCGTCATCCACAGACGCTCTAGTCTCTTTGAGTTCAAACGTCCCACCTACTTCCTCAGATATCTCAGGGTGAACACATCGTCTGATATGGGTCGCTCATCGGTTTCAACTATCTTGACCGTAGTGACGCTCCCCGAAGAGGCGTTCTTCAAGACTATGGTGTTGGGCTGCAACACGCCTTTGGACGTGCGCTTGATGTCGGAGAAGGTCAAGACCTTCTGCAGCTTGCCGCCTTTGCCGAAGAACTCGATCTCGAGCGGAATCGACTCTTCCTGCCATACGTAAAGCACGACCGATGTATACGAAGCGCCCGAACCCTTGGGAGTCAGCTTCACAACGTAGCACGGCTTGCCATCGATTTTGTGGTCTGCAGCGAGGGCGGGCGTGTAGGCCTTCCACGTGTTCTCGT
>CAYYHF010000083.1:0-9896 GCA_964471415.1 uncultured Clostridia bacterium
CCCCCTGCTCCCGACGTCCACGAAACACTACCCACCCCCCAAATACAGAACAATACACCTAGGGATCTTGCAGGCCGCAGTGCAGCCGTATCTGCCACCGCCAATGTACGTTCGGGCCCCGGCGCCCACTACTCGAAGACCGGCACTCTTCCCAAGAACACCCATGTGCGACTTGTGGGAGAAGTGAACGGCTGGTATCAGGTGTCCTTGCCGCGAGGGGGTTACGGATGGATAGCCGGCTCACTGCTGACAACCGCGCCGGCGATTCAAGGCGGAAAGCAGGTCAAACATGATGTGGTCGGTTATTACACCGTGAACTACCCAGGGGATACATCGTCTTACGATATCGTGCATGCGTATTCCGATTCGCTCACGGCCATCGCCCCATTTTCGTTCTCGGTAGACCGAACAGGCAATGTCCGGGGCGATCACAGCGCAGACGCGATGGCCCTGGCCACATCCAGGGGACTCGCCAACTTGGCGCTGATACACAACCTTACAGGGCGTTCGTTTGACAAGGCCGAGATATCGGCCATGCTCAACTCGAGCTCGGCGCGCAAGAGGGCGATCAGCGACATCCTAGAAATCGTGAAGACCCACGGCTACGCAGGGGTCAATATCGACTTCGAAAACGTGCCGCCATCGGATCGGGCGGTGCTCACCAAGTTCATGAAGGAATTGCGGGCGGCGCTTGCGCCCTCAGGCTACAGAGTGACCATGTCGGCGCCGGCCAAGTACAAAGACGCCCCCACCTCCGCCTGGGTAGGAGCTTTCGACTACTACGAGCTTGGCCGTGTGTGCGACCAGGTGATGATAATGACATATGATGAGCACACATCGGGCACCCCGCCTGGGCCCATAGCATCGCTTCCATGGGTAGAGAAGGTGGTCAAGTACGCCGTCACCCAGATGCCCAAGCGCAAGCTCCTGCTGGGCGTGGCTGCCTACGGCTACGATTGGAACACGAGCACAAATCGCGCCAGGGCCGTGACCTACCAACAGGCAGTGGCGAACGCGACCAAGCACGGCAAGAAGATACAGTGGGACGCGCAAGCGGCCGTTCCCCACTACCGCTACAAGTCAGGCAGCATCGCCCGGGAAGTCTGGTTTGAAAGCGCGGACAGCCTCAAGGCCAAGCTGAAACTGGTAGAAAGATACGAGCTGGGCGGAATAGCAATATGGAGACTGGGGCAGGAAGACGAGGGTTACTGGCAGCTCATCCAGCGCGAACTGCTCAAGTAGACAGACGAGCAGACGACGAGACGCGCACGCGCAGACGTAGCCAGGCGCAGCCAGGCGCTATCCCCTGTCATGAGCGGGCTGCCCCATGCGCAGCAATTCAGAGACGGTCACCGCGCGATAGCCTTGTTGCGCGAGACTCGCCAGGATGGACGGAAGGGCATCGGCCGTGGGCTCAGTGGGATGAACCAGCACTATGTTCCCGCAGGCAAGTCTGCGCATGGCACGCTCCGCCACGACCTCGGGCGCCGGCCTCTGCCAATCGATGGTGTCGACAGTCCACATAATCGTGGTGTAACCCAGGCGCGCCGCAACCTTGCACACCTTCTGGTTGACCTCTCCGTAGGGCGGCGCAAACAGCGTGGTGCGTACGCCGGTTAACTCGCGCAGTAGAGTCTCATTCCGTTCTATCAAGTCAGTCAGATCAGCCTCTCCCAGGCGACCGGGGTTCGGGTGATCCCACCCGTGGTTGGCGATCTCATGCCCGGCGGTCGCCAGGGCCTGCACCAGGTCCGGGAATTGCCTTGCCCAGGTGCCGGTGATGAAAAACGTTGAGCGCGAACCCGCATCGGCCAGTGCGTCCATGATCTTGGGCAGCCATTCCTCGCCCCATGCCACATTGAACGCAAGGGCAACTGCGCGCTCGGAAGTGAGCACCCGGTATACGGGCTCAAGCATCGCCGCAGTAACCGCGGGCGGCACCTTTTGGGTGGTCACCTCAAGGACAGCTCCCTGCGGCGCAGCCATCACCGTCATTACCGTTCGGTCCACATCCACAGCGATGCCGGGCTCCTCCGGCACCACTTCGCCCGTCTCAGAATGGTAAATGGCCTCCCTCGGCAACCGCTCGACGCGGGGGGCCAGGCCGAGCACGACCTGCCGCACCTCGTCGGCGAACAGCCCGCCCACCGCGATGCCGCTTAAGGTCACGCCCGGCCTCACGCCGGTGGTCATCCGCCTCAACCTGGGCATACTGATCGCGACACACGCCGATGCGACCAGGAGTATAACGGCCGCTATCGCAAGCACCACAGTCCGCCGCTTGACCGTCACTATGATCATGTCCTCGCCTCCGTATCCTCCCCTCTCTGGGCTCACCGCGGCCCCGGCGGGTCCGCGGCAGGCCGGGTCTCGGGCGTCTCACGCCCGCCTGTACCGGGCACGGGCGCCTTAGGCTGGACGGGACGCTGCTCGCCCGTGCTACGGTCTACGTATGCCTCGCCTGCAAGCAGAAGCTCCGATACGAGCAGCGTGGCGTAACCGTCCGTTTTGAGATCGCGGATAATCCAGTCCAAGGCCTCCACCGAGTTCTTCCCCGCATTGTGAAACAGGATGATCGCTCCGGGGCGCACTCGCTTCATTACGCGCTCGTGTATCTGGCCGGCGCCAAGGTCCTTCCAGTCCAGAGAGTCCACACTCCACTGGATAGTCTGCAAGCCGCACTCTCGCGCCACGGTGATCACAGTGTTGCTGTAGTCGCCAAAAGGCGGCCTGAACAGTGTGGGACGCTTCCCGGTGAGATCTGCTATAGCCTGCTGAGTGCGTTCCAGCTCCTCGCGGATCTTCTCGCGCGAGAGCGCGCTCATATGAGGATGCGTCCAGGAGTGATTGCCCAGCTCATGGCCGCGGGCGGCTATTTCGCGAACCTTGTCGGGGTAGGACTTGATCCAATGCCCAGCCAAGAAAAATGTGACCTTCAATCCGTGCCTGTCGAACAGGTCCAGAAGCGCCATAGTTTTGTCGTCGCCCCATGTGGCGTCCACAGTGATGGAGCAGACTCGGTCATCGCGGGCCACGGAGTATACCGGCACCAGCCTGCTGCCCGAGGTCACCGCAGCGATGGCGTTTCGGCCCACGCCTGCCGCGCCGCCCACCGCGTTTCCCAGGCCAACTGCGGCTACATCTCCAATGGCGGCAAATGTGAATGAGGCCATCACCAAAAGGGCGATACCGAAGGCCAGAACTCTGCCCCGAGCTCCCACATAGAAGACAAGCACAGGAATACTTCCTCCTTCGCTGGATTGCCCGTAGTACATATGCGCGTGCGGAAAGTATAGAATCTGGCTAGGAGCGAGGCCGTATCGTCCGCCTATCGGACGTGCCCGATGGTTCCGATGAGCCCGATGATCCCAACCACTGGTCCAGGCGGGTGCAGATGGCGTCGATGCCTCCATAGAACGTAGTGCACTCAGGCAGAGCGGAGATGAAGCTGCGGCCGTAGTTTCGGCGGGCGATGCGCGAATCCAGCGCCACCACTGCTCCGCGGTCGGTGGTTCGGCGGATGAGGCGGCCAAAACCCTGCTTGAACCTGAGCACCGCAGCGGGCAACGTGTATTCGCGGAAAGGATCGGCGCCGCTGGCGCGCAGGTGCTCTATTCTCGCCTCCACCAACGGCACTGTGGGCACGGCGAACGGAAGCCTGGGGATGATCACGCATGAAAGCGCCTCGCCTGGAACGTCCACCCCTTCCCAAAAACTGTCGGTGCCGAAAAGAACTGATCCCACGTCCCGACGGAAATGGGCCAGAAGCGTGTGGCGAGGCGCCTGCCTCTGCTGCAACAGCTTCATCCTATGCCTGCGGAAGAAACCCTCCATTCGGCGAGCGGTGGCGTCTAGGAGCTTGTATGAGGTAAAGAGCACGAACGCCCGCCCCCCTGAGGCCAGAAGCACGCTGCCGAGCGCCTCAGCGAGCCCCGCTTCCCAGCCGGTTGTATCAGGGTCGGGCAGGCTATCGCACACAGCCAACAGCACCTGGCGTTGGAAATCGAAAGGCGATGGTACGAGCAGTTCGCTGACACGTCCCGGATCGGCCAGATCCAGGCCGACATCGTGCTTGATATAGCTGAAGCTGTTGCCCACAGCGAGCGTGGCCGAAGTGAATATCACCGATTCCTGCCCGTCCAGGAGATGGCGGGCTATGGCCTCGCCCGCAGCGATGGGCGCCGCCACCACGCGCACGTTGGCGCGGATCCCGGCGCCGGCGGCCTCAATCCAGTAGACATAGCCTGGATCATCGGCTGAAACCGCGAACCGCAGCGACTGTGCGAGCCCCTGCGCGCGATTGGCGTAGGCTGCAAGCTCCACCGTCTCGGCGTAGACATCTGTGCCGCTCGGCCCCGCGCCGATCAGCGCCTGCACGTCATCCCGACTCCAGCCATCGCTGTCGCCGCCATCTTCGTTGCCGCCATCGCCGGCGCGGACATCGCCGCCACGGCCGTTGCCGGCACGCTCATCTCCGGCATCATCGGCGCCGCGCAGGATCTTGACCAGGCGAAGCAGGCAGTCCGCGAAGCTTTCCAGCGCGGCGGCGAAACGCTCATAAGCGGGCCAGATAACCCTGTCCCAGTCTTCGCCCGACTGCACCTCGCCTGTGATACGCAACGCGCGCTCGCCGCCTTCGCCCGCCGAGCGCAGCGCAAATCGCTTCACTTCCTCGAAGAAGGCGAGGCCCACCTCACGCAATCTGATAGTGGCGGGGATCGTCTCCATGTCGATCACATCGAGGGCAGTACGAATCTGGTCCTGCCGCGAGCTGTCGCCCCACTGTCCGTAGAGAGTGCCGCGCAGTCGCACCAGCGCGCCGTAGTCCGCTGCCGATCCAGAGTCTCCGCCGAGGCCTGCGCCCGCGGCCGTGCCTGCTCGTGCAGCCGTTCCCCGGCCGGATCTCCCCTCCCTGCGGTAGACAGCGTTGACCAACTTGATCAGGGCGATCCGCGAGGCCATCCTGCCGAAATACGCTGTGGCGACATCGGCAGCATTGTGGGCCTCGTCTAGGATGACTGCGCGATAGCGCGGCAACACGGCACGATCCGCGCCCGGGCCCAGCTGGCTCCGGATCGATGCATCGGCAAACAGAATATGGTGGTTTGCCACGAGCACGTCAGCGCTGTCCATGGCCTTTCTGGCCCGATGGAAGAAGCACTCGCCGAAGTGCGCGCAACGACCATGAAGACACATGTCCGCCTCTGAGCTGACCATGTCCCACACATCCAAGTCAGGCTCGAATTCCATGTCGGAGCGGTCGCCCGTTTCAGTCCCATAGGCCCACTCCAGCACGCGCGCGAAGGAACCGCGCCGGCCGGGCTCAAGCGCCCAGTCTTGTTCGGCGAGGACGCGGTTGAGCTTGCGCATACACAGGTAGTTGCCTCTTCCCTTCACCAGCACCGCGGAAAGATCCTCACCTAGAGCTCTAAAGACGGCGGGGATGTCCTTGTGCATCAGCTGCTCCTGCAGATTAATGGTGTTGGTAGAGACGACTACCCGGGCGCTGTTGCGTTGGGCCCACAGAAACGCCGGGATCAGGTAGGCCAGGGACTTGCCGGTGCCCGTTCCGGCCTCGACGACGAGGCGCCCGCCGCCCGAGAATGCCCGCGCCACAGCCAGGGCCATCTCTATTTGGCCTTCTCGCGTTTCATATCCCTCAAGCCCCGCCGCCAACGGCCCGTTCTGCGAGAACAGGTGTCGGATGTCGGCAGGATCAATGATGATCGAGCCCAGCTCGCTTGCGAGCGGATCAGTCACCGAGCGTATGCGGGATACGGAGTTGTCCACAATCCAAAAGCCGATGCCCCGTGCAGCCAGCCTGGCAGCCGCTGCCACATCGGCATCGGAAGGCATCAGGTTCCCTGATGGATGGTTGTGTATGATGACCTGTCCTCGGATGAGAGTGGGGTCAACCACCGGGGCGGCGCCCATATTCCCTCGAGCCAACACTGAAAGATCGCACACCACGTAGTTCGAGTCGCACCGACCCACAGCGAAGACCTCGGCGCCTTCAGCCTGCTCGATCTGATGTCGCAGTGCGTCTGCAGCCTCAGGTGAAATATAGTTGGAGATCGCCCCAACCAGTTCAGAACTCAACTCCGTTCCTCCCTGCCGGCCCACGGCTGTCAGCTGCCGGCTGTCAGCTGCTGATGCTGGTGCCCACGTTCGGGCGCGCACGATGTGAGGGCGGCCAAGTCGCGCGCCTGGTCTTCGGGGGAGTCGACTGGCGTTTCCAATATGAAAGGAAGATCCGCCAACTCCGGACGGGCGAGGATGTTGCGAAAACCCGCCAGCCCGATCATGCCCTCTCCGATGTGCTCGTGACGATCTTTGCGCGCGCCGAGCTGACCCTTGGAATCGTTGGCGTGCACCATCACGATGCGGTCAAGGCCCACAGCGGCATCTGCCTCTGCCAGCACAACTTGAAGTCCTCGAGCGGTTGCCACGTTGTAGCCGGCCGCATAGGCGTGACAGGTGTCAAAGCATACACCCAGTCTCGGTCCGCACTCAGCCATGTCGATGATCATGCGCAATTCGGCGAAGCTCGAGCCCACCTCAGTGCCGGCCCCGGCCATGTTCTCAAGGCACAGACGCGCCCTGGCGCCGGCGGCTTCGTAGGCGCGGTCGATGGCTGCGGCTATGCGCGCGGTTCCCGCTTCAGCGCCGCTTCCCAGGTGGTTCCCGGGGTGCATCACCACCAGCTCCGCCCCGAGAACATCGGCGCGGGCCAGCTCATCCGTGAGAGCCTCCACCGAGCGCTGATACGTGTCATCCTTGGGGCTGGCCACATTGATCAGGTAGTTTACATGTACCACAACGGGGTGTAGCCCCGAAGCGCTGACGACCGCCCGGAAGGCGCTCACATCCTCCGGGTCAAGCGGCTTGGCCTTGAGCGTACGTGGATTCCGGCTGAATATTTGAAATGCATCGCAGCCGAGTTCACGAGCGCGCTCCGCCGCATGTGTCACCCCACCTGATATCGAAAGATGTAACCCGAATCGTGCCATGTAGGTATCCCCTTTCAGGCACACCGCGCCGGATCCTGCCCACTGTGCACCAAGTGGCGAGCGCCGGGCACTGCGCGAATTGCCACTTATTCTATTTTACCGTCTGAGCAGGCCGTCCACAAGGAGCGAACACACTTCACCCGGATCCCGTGAAAGGCCCTACACCCCTTCCCCCGAAAGCAGGCGATGCGAGAGCAACTATCTGTCGAGTCTCCCGACAATGAAGGAAGGCTATGCCGCGGCATAGCCAACCTTGTTCCACATCCATCCGCGCGGCTGCCGGCTGGGATTGCTACCTCTGAAGCTGATGCCAGGAGCCGGGCGTTGGTGTTACTCACCCACGACCCGCGCGGAAGCACCACCCCTCCTGAGCGATGCGGCGTGCAGCGCCCTGATGATCCCGAGAAGTGCAGCTGCCGCCACAAGCAGCGTCAGGGCTGCGCTCAACGCTGTGGAAGCTCCAGTGCGCGCGAAGAACCCGTAAAAGCCGTAGCCAATTGCCACCGCGACTGCAGTCGCCGTTGCATATGGCAGCTGTGTAGACACGTGGTCTATGTGGTTGCACTGCGCGCCGGTGGAACTGAGAATGGTTGTGTCGGATATGGGCGAGCAGTGATCGCCGTAGACCGCCCCGGCCAGCGCCGCTCCGATCATGCCCAGCATGATCTCGGGCGCCAAAAGCACGGCGAAGTCGATTGCAATAGGCACCATGATCGCGAATGTACCCCAGCTGGTGCCTGTTGAAAACGCGATCAGGCAGGCCAGCAGGAACATGATCACAGGGTACCACCCAGGATTCAAGTGCACCCCTACCTGATGAGCAAGGAACTCGCCAGTACCCAGCCGGCCGATGACGCCTCCTATCGTCCAGGCGAATACCAGGATTATCATCGCGGGCAGCATGGACAAGAACCCGCCCCATATTGCCTCAGGAATCCGGCTGAGCGGTACCACGCCCCTTGGCAGCACGACCACAAGGGTCAGCGCAAGGCCGAGGAAGCCCGCGTACATCAGGGCCGTAGCCGAGTCGGTGTTCTTGATCGCGTCGAGGAAAGACATCTGCTCTCCCGACCAGTAGCCGCCGGTGTAGGCCATCATTAGGATGGCGAAGATGATGAGCCCCACCACCGGCACGAGCAGGTCCCACACTGTGCCCTTAGGACTGATCGCGGGCTGACGCTTCGCCGCGCCCGCAGATCGGGCGGCGTTGACGTTGCCTGTAGTTCTGGCTTCATCTTCGAACCTCTGCATCGGCCCGAAGTCCAGCTCAAAAAGGGCCACAACCGCGACCATCGCCAGAGTCAGCCAGGCATAGAGGTTGAGCGGAAGCGTTCGCAGGAATGCTATGAACGGCTCCATCTCGATGCCAACGGCCCTGAACTTGTCGCCCATAGTGGACATGATAGTCACAACCCAACTCGACACGGGGGCGATCACACACACTGGCGCAGCCGTTGCATCTATAATGTAGGCAAGCTTTGCACGTGAAACGCGGTGCCTGTCGGTCACGGGAATCATGACCGTGCCGACCGTGAGGCAGTTGAAGTAGTCGTCGATAAAGATCAAGATTCCCAGCAGCAAGCTTGCGAGCTGGGCGCCGGGACGAGTCTTGATACGCTTGGCGGCCCACTCTCCATAGGCTCTAGCGCCTCCGGCAATAGTCACCAGATACGTGAGGACGCCTAAGCTAACCAGGAAGATCAGAATGGAGACGTTCCACATGTCGGTGATTTTCTCCCAGAAGGTCGTTGCCGCGATAGCGAACATGCCGACAATGCTGAAATGAGATGCAATCAGCGCGCCTGACAGGATGCCGATTCCCAGCGACAGTATGACCTTCTTCGTGACGAGCGCCAGCGTGATCGCCACAAGCGGCGGCACAATGGTCCACCAACCAAACTCCATGCTTCCCAGACCTCACTTCCATTGATTCTCGTCTCTCTCGGCCCGCGTTTTGCCGATCCAGTGACTCGTTCCGCTCAACGGTGCTCAACATCCCCCCTCTCTGTGCGATACGATGCGCGCCTCTTGACAGACTATGAAAAAACTTGGCGTATCAATTCGACTCGCTTGGCGTTTCTCCTGCGAAGCTCCATACTCGTTCAGAGAAGCGGTTCGCGCAGGCGGCCACGCCCTTCCGAGGACGTCAGAAGCGCCCCCAAGCTCGCATAGAATGGGAGCGCTTCCTAATCAAGATCTCGCGTGCCAGGATCGCCCGCCGGCCTCGGGATTCGCCCGGCTGCCGTTTTCGGCCGGGCCCGCATCGGCTCTACTGGGCGGGCTCAGTAGGCGCCAAAGGCGCGGGAAGGGTGAACACCCTCTTGGCCAGCTCAGCATCGATCATGAACAGATTGCTGGGCTTGTCGCCCATGAGATTGAGCCTGTCCACCAGACCCTGGAATGACTCCTCCTCTTCCACCTGTTCGTCCACAAACCACCTGAGGAAGCTGTCGGTGGCATGCTCTCTCTCCTCGATCGCGATGTCGACCAGTTTGTAGATCCTGCCGGTTACGAACTTCTCGTGCGCGAGCGCTTTCTCGAACACGTCCAGGATACTGGTGAAGTTGGCCTCCGGTTTGTCGATGGCGTCCAGCGTGACGCGGCCATTCTTGCGGTAGATGTACTGGAAGAATATCCGAGCGTGCGCCAGCTCTTCCTGAGTCTGTACCTTGAAGAAATTCGCGAAACCTTCAAGGCCCCTGTCGAGAAAGTAGGTCTCCATCGCAGTGTACAGATATGCCGAGTATAGCTCGTAGTTGATCTGACGGTTCAGTTCCGATACAAGTCTTTCGCTGAGCATCAGAATGCCTCCTTTCATGATGGTAGTATGTTTGAACCTCCCACGACTGAAGTCGCGGGATTCCTGCTTCATCGACCGTTGCCATT
>CAYYHF010000084.1:0-9762 GCA_964471415.1 uncultured Clostridia bacterium
AGGCTGGGAATCTCCAGCACCTCGTCGAAATCACACGCTGCGATGGAGCGCATGAGCCGCTCCGCCTGCACCTGGCCGCCATCGGGTATGTAGTCCATCACGACGAACAGCACCTCTTCCCACACGCCCCCCACGACCTCGTCGGCCTGTATCTTCACCAGCCGACCTTCAGACCCAAGTTCAGCTATGTAGTCGGTGACCTCATCCCATGCCCGCCTCATCAATTCGTATCGCTGCAGCACCCGGCAGACGTCCACAAGCGTGGCCTCTTCGATGAACTCCAGCGCAGTCAAGTTCGCGAGCGCCTTGATCAGAGCATCGCGATAGTTGGACATGGTCTGCAATGCCTGGTTGGCCTTGGCCAGCACCATCCCGATGTCGCGCAGGACGTATCTGGCGTGCCCCCAGTACACCGTGATCACCGAGCGCCTCTGGGAGATCGCGATCACCAGCTGGCCCGTCATCTTGGCCACACGCTCCGCAGTGCTGTGGCGCAGACCGGTCTCTCGCGAGGGGATGTCCGGGTCGGGCGCCAGGATGACATTTGCGTGAAGTATTCTGTCAGCTCCGGACGACAGAATGATCGCCCCATCCATCTTGGCCAGTTCATAGAGAGCGGCCGGCGAAAACTCGGCGTCCAGCCTGAACCCGCCTTTCACGATCTGCATGACCTCGGGAGTATCGCCCACAACTATGAGGCCGCCCGTCCGGGCGCGCAGGATATTCTCCAGCCCGTCATAGAGAGGAGTCCCCGGCGCCACTGTGCTGAAAATCTTGCGCAATTTCTCTCCCATCAAGCCTTCACCCCCGCAAACACTGCATCCAGAGCCTCTCGAACGCCCGCAGCCCCTATGATCTCAACGTCCTCCGGGCGCTTGATCATATTCTTAAGATTGTGACGCGGAAGTACGCACCTTCCAAATCCGAGGCGCCGGGCCTCGGCCACCCTGAGGTCTGCGCGACTTACTGCCCTGAGCTCGCCGGCCAGGCCCACCTCGCCGAAGACAACCGTCCCGGCCAAAGCGGGCGCGCCGCGGAAGCTGGAGACTATAGCCGCCGCGATGCCCAGATCGGCAGCGGGTTCGGTGAGGGTAACTCCGCCGGCCACGTTGACGTAGATGTCCTCCATACCGATGGCAAACCCGGCTCGTCTGTCGAGCACCGCGATGATTATGGCAGTCCTGTTGTAGTCGACCCCGGTGGTAGTCCTTCTGGGCGTGCCCGTCACCGACCGGGCCACCAGCGATTGCACTTCCACCAGAAGCGGGCGAGTCCCCTCTACACTCGCCACTACGACAGATCCGGCAGCTCCCCCCGGCCGCTCCGACAAAAGCGTCTCCGATGGATTCTCCACCTGCTCCAGGCCTGCATCGGTCATGGCGAAAATCCCCACTTCGTCAGTGGAGCCGTACCTGTTCTTGACAGCTCGGATAACGCGATGAGCATGCGTGCTCTCTCCCTCGAAGTAGAGGACTGTGTCCACGATGTGCTCCAGCACCTTCGGACCTGCTATCGAGCCCGACTTGGTGACGTGCCCCACGAGGAAGACCGGTACGCCGCACTCCTTGGCAAGGCGCATCAGCCGGGCGGTGCACTCTCGGACCTGGCCCACACTGCCCGGCGACGACTCCAGAGTCGGGTCGTCCATGGTCTGGATGGAATCGATCACAACCAGCGCCGGACGAACCGCCTGGATCTGGTCGACAACGGACACGACATCCGTCTCCGAAAGCACCAGCAGTCGCTGGGCCACAGCGCCCAACCGCGCCGCGCGCAGACCCACTTGGCGCACGGATTCTTCGCCCGTGACGTAGAGCACCGGCCCGACCCGCTGCGCAACACTCGCCGACACCTGCAGCAATATGGTGGACTTGCCGATGCCGGGGTCGCCCCCTATCAGCGCCACCGAGCCGGGGACAATCCCGCCGCCCAACACCCTGTCGAACTCGCCTATGCCCGTGGCAAGGCGCTCCTCGTCGCCGGAAACCACCTGACCCACCGGTACCGGCATTGCCGCCTGCCCTGCCATCGACAACGCCGAAGCCGATGATAGAGCGCGCCTGGACGCACTACGCCGGCCGGACATCCTCGCCTCCGCGTGCCGGACTTCTTCTGCGAACCGGTTCCAGCCGCCGCAGGCGGGACATCTCCCCATCCACTTGGCAGATTCGTATCCGCAGTCCTGGCAGACGAAAACGCCTTTCGGGCTCTTCATAGACAGACCCCCAGAATTCTAGCTCTCGCGCCCTGCGGCTGCACCCTTCGCCGCGCCCTTCACCGGGCCATCGGGTGCCCCCTTCCCATCCTGAACCTCGAAGACCAAAGCGCCTTCCCGCACGTCCGCACGGACGTTCTGCCCGTCCATGATGCGACCGGCAATGATATCATCCGACAGACGGTCCTCCACCAATCGCTGGATCACCCGCCTGAGCGGGCGCGCCCCGTATTCAGGGCTGTAGCCTTCATCCACGAGATGGTCCTTGGCGGCGGGGGTGAACACGAGGCGTATGCTTCGCGGCTCAAGCTGCTCGCCCACCTGCCGCAGCATGAGCTCGACTATCTGTTCGAGCTGTGCACGACCCAACGCGTGGAAGACTATGACCTCATCCACACGGTTCAGAAACTCAGGCCTGAAAGTCCGTTTCAGCTCGGACATGACCTTGTCGCGCATGCGCCCATACGAGTCGCGCTCGTCCTGTTCAGCGCGAAAGCCCAAAACCGTATCGCGCTGAATCTGAGTCGCCCCTACATTGGACGTCATTATCAGGACAGTGTTCCTAAAATCCACCGTTCTTCCCTGGCCATCGGTGAGGCGTCCGTCCTCCAGCACCTGCAGCAGGATATTGAACACCTCAGGGTGCGCTTTCTCGATCTCGTCGAACAGGATCACTGAATACGGACGGCGGCGCACCTTCTCAGTAAGCTGCCCCGCTTCCTCGTACCCCACATATCCGGGCGGCGCCCCGATCAGCCGCGAGACCGTGTGCCTTTCCATGTACTCCGACATGTCCAGACGAATCATGGAGTCCTCATCGCCGAAGAGCGCCTCGGAGAGCGCCCGCGCCAGCTCAGTCTTGCCCACCCCCGTTGGGCCCAGGAACAGGAATGAACCCACAGGGCGCCTCGGGTTCTTCAGTCCGGCGTGAGCCCGCCTCACGGCCTTGGACACAGCCGTCACCGCTTCGTCCTGCGAGATGACGCGGCGATGCAACACGTCCTCCAGCTTGAGCAGCCGGTCCGCCTCAGTCTGTTCGATCCTGGTCACCGGAACCCCCGTCCATATCGCCACTACGTGCGCGATATCGTCCTCGGTGACTACCGCCCCATCGATGTAGCGGCGGTTCTGCCACTCCTTGCGCTGCTCATCGATGCTGTCGCGGATCTTCTGCTCCTCGTCGCGCAGCTGTGCTGCCTTCTCAAACTCCTCGTTCTGAATGGCCGCCTCTTTTTCGGCTCTGACCCGCTCGAGTTCCTCCTCTAGTCGCTTGATATCCGGCGGGGCCACGTGAGCCGCAAGACGCGCCTTGGAACTGGCCTCGTCTACCAGGTCGATGGCCTTGTCGGGCAGGAACCTGTCGGTGATGAACCGGTCAGACAAGACTGCCGCCGCCCGCAGTGCATCGTTGTCTATCTTCACTCTGTGATGCGCCTCGTATCTGTCGCGCAACCCTTCAAGTATGGAAATAGTCTCGTCCACAGACGGCTCTCCCACCTGAATGGGCTGGAAGCGCCGCTCCAAGGCCGCGTCCTTTTCAATGTACTTCCTGTACTCGCTCAAGGTAGTGGCTCCCACGCACTGCAACTCGCCGCGCGCCAGCGCCGGCTTGAGGATGTTCGCGGCATCGATAGCGCCTTCAGCGGCGCCCGCGCCCACCACCGTGTGCAGCTCATCTATGAACAGGATCACATCTCCTGAGTTCACTATCTCGTCTATTACCTTCTTGAGCCTCTCTTCGAATTCGCCGCGGTACTTAGTACCCGCCACAATGGCCCCCATATCCATGGTGAGTACACGCTTGTCCTTGAGCAGCTCAGGCACATCGCCCTTAATGAGCTTCTGCGCCAAGCCTTCCACAATAGCGGTCTTGCCCACACCTGGGTCGCCGATTAGCACGGGGTTGTTCTTGGTGCGCCTCGACAGCACCTGGATCACCCGGTTCATCTCGCGCTCCCGTCCTATCACCGGATCCAACTTGCCCTCGCGGGCCATCGCCGTGAGATCTCGTCCGAACTGCTCCAGGGTAGGAGTGCCCTTCTTGCGTTGGGCTCGCCCGGCTGCCTGCCCGGCAGCGTCCGCCCGCTGGGCGCCGCCGCCGCCCATCCCGCCCAAAAGATCGAGCACCTCCGACCTGACGCGGTCTACATCAGCGCCCAGATTCCGCAGCACCTGTGCGGCCACTCCCTCGCCCTCCCGGATCAGCCCCAAGAGCAGGTGCTCGGTGCCCACGTATCCATGGCCCATGGTCCGCGCCTCGTCGATGGCCAATTCCAGTACCCGCTTGGCTCTGGGGCTCAGACCCACCGCGCCCGCCGCGCCGGAATCACCGCGCCCAATTATGCCCTCGACCTCCTGCCTCACTGCATCAGGCTCTATTCCCAGACTCTGAAGAGCGCGCGCAGCCACGCCTTGCCCCTCACGGGCCAGGCCAAGCAGGATATGCTCGGTGCCCACGAAGTTGTGGCCGAGCTTGCGCGCCTCCTCCTGCGATAGGTAGAGGACGCGCTGCGCCCTTTCAGTGAATGAACCGAACATCCATCATTCCTCCTTGCCCTGATCGGCCCCGGAAGCCACCGCTTCCTCGAGCCTCTCCCTTATGAGAGTGGCGCGAAAAACGTCCCGCTCCCAGGCATTGAGCTCCCTTCCCACAAACCTCTGAACGTGGGCGGGCATTATGTCGACTGATAGAGCAGTCAGAAGCGCCGCCGGCACGTCTGCAATGAGCCCCAGATCAACCCCGAGCCTCACATCAGACGCCAACTTGAGCGCTTCTTCGGAACTGATCATCCTGGCGTTGGTCAGGACCCCGTAGGACCGGTAGACCCTGTCTTCCAGCTGAGTCCGAGCATCAGACATAATCGCCGACCGAGCGTTGCGCTCGCTGTCGACAATCTGACGCGCCACCGCTTTAAGATGCGCCACAATCTCGCTCTCAGAGCGCCCCATAGTCACCTGGTTGCTCACTTGGAACAAGTTGCCCACAGCCTCTGTACCTTCTCCGTAGATTCCCCTGACCGCCAGCCCGACCTTGGACACCGATGTCAGCACTTGCCCTAACATGTTGACTGCCGCCAGAGCGGGCAGGTGAAGCATTACCGACGAGCGCAGCCCGGTTCCGACATTCGTAGGACAGGCGCACAGATACCCCAGGGATTCGTCGAACGCGTAGTCCAAAGTCTCCTCCAGCGCATCGTCGGTAGCAGAGCCCAGCCTGAGAGCCTCATCCAACTGAAACCCCGGAAGAATCGCCTGTATTCTAATGTGGTCTTCCTCATTGACCATTATGATAACGGATCGGTCGCGGTTCATGACCAGAGCCTTGCTTGTCGGGTCCTGGATGTGCTGTGGAGACGTGAGATGCTCCTCCACCGCAAGCTGCCTCTCCAGCGCCGACATGCTCTCCATACCCAGCACCTGCGTGGGCCCTATCGACGGGGTAGCATCCACCGCGCCTTGCACTCCGACCAACACCGCCTCAAGCTGCTGAGCATCGGCCCGCTGAGGAAAAGGCACCCCACGCACGTTCCTGGCCAGCCGAACCCGGCTCGAAACCACAATGTCGGATTCGGGCCCGCCCCCACACATCCACAGAGCAGAGTATCCTCCAGTCCCGCGCTCTCCGCGATCCGCGCGATCCCCACGTCTGCTTGCCATCGTTGGCTACCTCCCCTCCCCGCCATCATCGGCCTTGGATTCGCCTTCGGAATCCGATGCCGATTGGGCCTGCGCCTGAGCCTGTTCTGCGACCCTCTCCAAGTCGCGAATCTTGTCGCGAACCAAGGCTGCCTTCTCGTATTCCTCCGTCTCGATCAGCGTGCGCAGTTCCTCGCGCAGCGATTCAAGCTCCTTGCGGAAGCGCACCGCTTTCCCCGCGCGCGCCGGCACCTTGCCGGTATGTCGCGCGTGCCCGTGAATCCGGCCGACCAGCGGCCTGAGCATCGGCAGAAACTGCGAGTAGCACTCTGAGCATCCCAGAAAACCAGTGTTCATGAACTCAGGATACTCCAGTCCGCAGGTCGCGCACACCCTGCGGGCGCCACCCGGTATCCCAACGGGAACGCCCGCTGCCGGATCACTCTGAAGCAAGCCCGCAAGCAGGTTGGAAAACGCGAATTTCGGCCCGGCGAAAACCTCCAGCTCGCCTCGCTCCCGAGCGCACTGCTGGCACAGGTGGAGTTCCGTGCGGACATTGTTTATGACCTTAGTGACATGCACGTTGGCAGGCCTCTGGTTGCATACCTGACAAAGCATGATGATAACCTCCCCGTCCTCAGTCGGTAGTAGGTTGCGTCAGCACAAACAGAAGAGTGGCCTTGAGGACCCGCGCTCGCACCATTGCATCAAGCTCAGGTCGGCGATTGTCGTCCTCGGCGAACACCGCCGTCCGAACAAACGCTGCATCCTGCGGGCTAAGCTCGCCCATTTCCACCAGCCTTACGATCAGATCATCGGCTGCCTTCCGGTCGATACTGTCGCCCACAGTCTCGCGAACCAGCTCGACAGCATCGTTTCCAGGCGCCGCCAGCCTGAAGATCCGTATATAGCCTGCCCCGCCTCGCCTCGACTCCACAGCATAGCCGCGCTCGATGGTGAACCGAGTGGCTAAGACGTAGCTGATCTGAGAAGGGGCACACCGAAACCGCTCCGCCAAATCGCACCTGCGAATCTCGACCCACTCATCAGTCACACTGCTCAAAAGGAGCTTGAGGTAGCTTTCAATGTAGTCGGATAGGCTTGCCATGACACTCTCCCTTGCTCCTGACCATTACTGACCTTCTATACACCATGATACACCAAGCCCCCGAAAACGCAAGCGTCTCTTCGGAGCAAATTGGTCAGATAAGGACAAAGGCCCTACTTAGTCGTGCAGGGCAATGCTGAAGTTGCCTATTGTCAGGTCGGGGAAGCAGTCTTGTAGATGGCCGAGAAGTTGGACTATGCCGGCGGGCTCATCGGACTGGTCGAACTCGATGGACTGGTCGAACTCGCCGCGCTCCTCCAGCATCAGGTCGCAGAAGATCTCGGGGTCGATATTGAGATTGCGAAACTGCACCATCTGGACATCCGTGCGTTCAATCAGGGAACACACGGCATCCACCTCCGGTTCGAGATCGGTGAACCCAGGGAAAGTCAGGTAGTTGATGGACACGAACGCCCCGCGATTTCTGGCGGCGGCGATGGAACGTTCCACATCAGCCAGACTGTATCCGCGCGGTCGATGGTAGCGCTCATAGTACATCGGGCGCGCGCTAACCAGGCTGACGCGGACAGAGTCCATCCCCGCATCGCACAGGGCCTCTATTGCTGCCACATTGCCGGCGTTGGTATTGATGTTGAGCGTGCCTCGGCAGGTTCGCGCCCGCACCGCTCGGCAGGCCTCCGCGATGACGCGCCACTCGTTGGTGGGTTCGCCCTCGCATCCCTGCCCGAAACTGATAATGGCCTCCGGCGCCTCCTGCAAGTGTGGCAGGGCGAGCTCCACTATCTCATCGACTTCGGGCACGAAGTCTATGCGCTGCTGGGGAGATGGACAGCATTCGGAGGGTTGCTTGGATATGCAGCCAATGCATCGCGCATTACACGTGGGCGATACCGGAATGCCGGCTTCCCACCGCCGGTAGAACATGTTCTGAGCGGTGTAGCACTGATACTCGAGGGCGCATCTGGCCAGCTGTCGCAGAATACGGTTCCCAGAATGAGCTTTCAAGGCAGTCTGGACCAACGAGGGTAGTTCGGCCAGGTTGTAGTGAGACGGATCCCACGTATCGCGTTGGTCGGTGCGGACCGCGGCCACGACCATCTGATCGCCATCGAGAGCAACGGCAGAGTAGCCGAACAGCGGAAGCGTCTCGTAGCCATGCGACACGTACGCCGGAACGAACGTGCGGGTGTAACCTTGGGGAAGGACGGCCGCGATCGCCTCTCCCGGGCCGGCCTGGACGAATTCACCGGACGAGGCATCGGCGCCCACCGGAGAGCGCCCGGGCAACCGCATCAGGCTTGCTCCCTCCGGCAGCGGGATCACATCGGACTGCTCAAGTTCAACAAAGTATCTGCCCGCGCGCGCCACCGCTCGCGCGTTGTCGTTTCTGAATACCTGCCCCGACCGGTCGCTCGCGGCCACCGACAGCATGGTCGTCTTGCTCATCTGCTGACTACTTCAGGTAATCGAGCGGGTTGACGGCCCGTCCGTTCACCCTGATCTCGAAATGCAAGTGCGGTCCTGTACTAACGCCGGAATTGCCGGATAGCGCGATTCGATCTCCCGCAGCCACGGTGTCGCCCACCTTGACCGCAAAAGACGAATTGTGGCCGTAGTAGCTATGGACGCCCGCTCCGTGGTCCAAGATGACCAGCCTGCCGTAGCCCGACATCGACCCGGCAAAGATAACACAGCCATCAGCTGCAGCCTTGACAGGTGTTCCAATGGGTACAGCGAGATCTATCCCATTGTGCATCCTGCCCCATCTAAGGCCAAAGTAGGAGGAAATACGTCCCGACAGGGGCCAAGCGAGAGCGCCTTGTGAAGACGACCGTGAAGAGGCGGCGCCTCTGGAAGCTATGGCGATAGGCGCACTGCGAACCGGAAGCGGTTTGGCGCCCGGTATGACCAGGGCTTGCTTTAGTTGGAGTTTGTCGGGCTCGTCCAGTTGATTCGCGCGGACAATCTCATCTCGGCTGATGCCGTATTTCTTGGCAATCGTCCATATAGACTCCCCCCGGCTCACCACGTGCACCACGCCCGATATCGAGGGGAACTTGAGCGTCTGTCCGATCTTCAGCTTGTTCGGATTGGACAGGGAGTTGGACCACATGATCGTATCGACGCTCACCGAGTACTTCTGCGCTATCACCGACAAGCTCTCACCCTTTGCAACCGTGTGCGTGATCATGCGGATGCCGCCGGATGGCTGAGAGCCGGCGCGGGAAGATACGTTTGCGGAGGACGCAACAATGGCGGCGACAGCTTTCTTCGCCGGTATGCACTCATCCCTCAGCGCGCGCACAGAGGCCGTCAGATCGTCCAGCCCGACCAGCCCGGCAGCGGCCACAGCCAGCGGGTTCACATCAAAACCGGACGATTCTCTTATCAGCAGACCATCGTCCCAATCGGCGACCACCTCCGGGCGTGCTCCGAAATGCGCCAGAAGGACCGTGTACCCGCGCGCACAAAAGTCCTTAACCAGCCCGAAAGCCGCCGACGACTGGACAGCCCTATCAGTGAATGTCAAGCTGCGGCTTGCAGCCGCTCCTATCCCTGCACACAATCGACACACGAAACATGACGCCACGAGGGCGCACAACACACAAGCGAGTCTCTTCCTCAGCATTATCTCCCCCCATCCACTTGCAGCGCCGGCTCGGGGTCAGCCCAGCGTCCATTACAGTATACCACCAGGAATGCGTACGGTCACACAAAATGGGCAGTTTCTGCCCCCTCAGTTGGAATTCTGCCAGCTGCGCAGCTTCTCAGCGAACTCAGACTTCAATATGAGCCCCATGAGGTCGCGATTGGACTTGGTGTGCTGAATCCGGTCTATCAT
>CAYYHF010000085.1:0-9708 GCA_964471415.1 uncultured Clostridia bacterium
CTGGCCACCTCCTGCATTCTTCTGCGTTGTTCGGTTCAGCCATTTGAGGCTGGATGCAGTCTTGCGGTTCAGATAAATACGAGCCTTCGCAACGCGTTCCATGGAATCCGGATCCATCTCCAGTGGCGAGGCAATCCAGTTGAAAACCTCCGTAGCCTGGCGAATTGCAGACATGGTCCACCTATACTGCATGCTATCTATGAAATCCGCGTCCTCAACATCACCCATCGCAAGCACAGACAGAAAATCTCTTTCAAACACGGGATGCAGATCCGCCCAATATCGGCGCTGGGCACGCCATTGAAGCGTCCTGAATGCATTCCTATTGCGTTTCCCTTCTTCGGGACAGATGCGCTTAATGGCATCGTCCAGATAATAGGCAACGAGTTCAGCAGATTCGATATTGCTCTGAACAGTCGCAGCTGCTATGGGGCGCTGCGCGATTTCAGCCTGCAAGCTCAGTTTTTCGCGCGCCCATTCATACAGCTTCATCTTTCCATCAGTGCGAATGCCATAGACCTGAACCGAAAGAGACTCGGTCGCTGAAATCACTCTCTCATCGCGCAGTCTCAAAAACTGATTCACAACAGCGGGACGCGCAAACCTGACCTTTTGCTTTCCCTTGCCCCCTTCATAGTCATGCTCTCGGAGCAGCATCAGAGGCCCCACATCTCTCCATATTTCTTTGTCGCCTTGAGCCCTCAGTGGAGTAGCTCCATTTTCTGTTATCCTGTATGCAACCTGCGGGTCAGTCCACTCGCCATCGAACATCAATCCAGGTCCGAAACTCATGTTCCGGACAAGCATCGGGCTTTCTCGACCAGTATAAGTGCAGGTTCCTCCTTCTGAGGGAATCAACCTGATGCATCTGGGCTGCCATGTGAGCCCCTCTAGAAGCGAATTACATCTCCGCCGTTCACCAGGAACAATTCGCTTCGCGCTTCGCCAAGCAGGAGGATCAGAGCCTCTCAATCCTGGAATGTCTAGTCCGCAACAGTTCAGCACAATAGTGGAAAACAGATTCTCCCCTAGTACCAACACGTACCATGGGGGGTTGCCGTTCACGCTAGGAGAGTAGCCTCTTCCTCCCGCGGTCATGAACGCAGGAATGGACACAAGAGCCCGAGCGCACACTGCCGGACTCCACGCCTGGTCCTCTTGTTTGACATGATGGAAGTGAGTTGCAAATGATCCCGCGGGCAGATGTCTCATGAGCGCGGCAACCGACACTACTTTTAGCTTCTCTACTGCTTCTTCATCCACTTGGTAGAATGGTGTTGTGCAATCAAACAAGTCGAATTTGGATAGTCCTGTTTCCTCCACATACATGTGGAAAGTATCCGGGGCGAATGCCCCTCTGTCAAGCAATGATTCAATGGCGTCAAAGTCATCAACACTAAAGGCATCCATCACAAAGGCTATAAGAAAGCGGTAGAGCCCCAATTCCACAACCGGGGACGGATCCGATATTCCTGCCAGGTTATGCGCATTAGTCAAGACATCCATTATGCTGCCCTCTGCAATCCCGCCTGAGTTGTCCAATACAGGGATCCATGCATCTCTCAACAGGTTGAATGAAGCCAAACCAGTCACCTCCCTTCTGTTCGTGTCAATCCGCGATCGTTGTCGTTCGCAACTGCAAATTCATCTCCCTTTGCATTCAGCCCCCTCCATACTCCATCGCGGGTTCGCAATATCCACATGCCCGGCAGCCACGCAGGAGCGTTAGCGATCTCCGCATAATCCGCCGCTGCACTAGCCCCTTGGAGCCACCACTTGGGAACATCAACGCTATGCTTCAGTATCTCCTTGAGCACGTCACGTGCAGGAGCGCCGCCCGCCATCATTTCCTCTGAGAAGTCATCGCTCTCCAAAACCAGAAGCCGGCGGCTTTCATCACCGTTTCTAGTCCTTGCACTAAAATAGCTCTGCGCATCTCCCTCATCCGTATCAAATGAGCCAGTGGCGATCTTAGCAAGCATGAAATCATCCTTCAACGGATACGGCATTAAGTAACGATCAGCCTTACACGGCTCTTGGGTGAGTCTTTCCTGAAGGTCTAGCCACAGGTCATGTAGCCTTCCGGCATCGGCTCCAGATACTGGACAGTGAAGACAATCCGAGCCATCGTATACTAACTCTACTAACGGGCGAATATCGTCTGGAAGGAAAATAGAATCCCTGGCGATCAGTACAGACAGAGTCTTGAGAAGCAAGAAGGGATGATAGACGTGTCCGCTGGCGCCGAATTCTAGAGCATCAGCTGCATCGGGCAACAGGACATGGCACCTTGCCCGCGATCCTGCAGGTCCACGAGAACGTTCGTGCCGATGCAAGCGTCCAATTCGCTGGAGCAGCAGGTCCACTGGCGCTATTTCCGTAAACATCTCATCGAAATCGAGGTCTAGGCTTTGCTCGACTACCTGGGTAGCAACGAGAATCGCACGGTCGGGACGCTCCGTCCAGCCCGAATCGCCTCGACTCAGCAGACTGCCTTTGCCAAACATGCTGGTGGCTCTATCCTCTAGCTCTTGTCGGCGCCATGCCGGAAAGCGGGCGTGAAACAGATCGAGCTCGCAATCGTTGCGCCCCTCGAGCTCACGTTTGAGCTCATCGTATATCTTCTGCGCAGAGCCCACAGTGTTTGCAATAATGCAGAAGCATCCCCCATCCTCTAGTCGTGACAACACAAGATCAGCAGTCTTCTTGGGTTGTTCAAGCGCTCCCCAGTGCTTGATGAGTTCAGGATTGGATGAACGCGATGACTTCGGCACTGTGTGCTCTGTGCACACTCCATCTCTGGAAACGTAGGTGATCAGTGGGTAGGGCGCATTAGTGTCGGTCTTGGAGGGAAGTGCATGCGCACCATAGGACTGGATGAGCGAGAAGCGCTTGGCAGATGGGAGTGTAGCAGAAAGAAGCGCCACTGGTATTCCAATCGCTCCACACCAGCTCAGAAGACGTTCAATGATCTCCGACATGTAGGCATCGTATGCATGTATTTCGTCCACGATCAACACTTTACCAGCTAACCCCAACAGCTTAAGATGCGAGTGCTTAACATGTAGCACGCTTCCCATAGCTTGATCCACAGTCCCTACACCGTACGAAGCGAGGAGAGCGCGTTTGCTGGGACGGAACCAATCGGCCGCATGATCTGCCTCGCCCTTAGGCACGTTTTCCAGTTTCGGGCGATCTTCAGGTGTCTTCTCATCTACGAGCCACGCCATGCCGTGCACTAGCTTCACGCGCTGCTCGTGCACGAGCCCCAGGGATTGAAGCAGCTCATTCACCCTTCGATACATTTGATTGCTTGTGGCTGTAGTAGGTAAGGCCATGTACAGGCCTCCAGCCTCGCCAGAACGTGTCCATTGAAGCGCCAGATAGAGTGCGGCTTCTGTCTTGCCCTCTCCCATTGGAGCCTCTATTATCACAAGCCCTGGCTGCGACAGTGCTCCGCTGTTATGAAGACGCTCAATTTCCGTCTGAATCGGCCAAGGCTCCTTGAGCTTGGGCCAAACATCAGTGAAGAAAGGCCCGAACGTCACCGGCTCAGGGATGTGAAATCCTAGCTTCCTGACTGCTGCCCTTGCTCGGCTCAGGCTTAGTTCAGCGTAGGCCTCCAGATCAGACCTGGACTCAGGAATCAGAAAAACCTCGGAGTTGGATGCAACCCAGTCGCTCCATGTAAGTATGCCCAGCAGAATAGTACCAACAACACTATGGTCATCAAATGCAGGGGCCCTAAGATCGGGGTCAAATACACTCCTCACCGCCAGTTCAGTCTCTCGGCGAAGCGGTTCCCAAGCCTCTTTCACAAAGTCCGGTTCACATTCAGGCCCTTCCACCCTGAGGTCGCCATGATGACCTCTGAGACAAGCTGACACCGTTGCTGCCTCTTTTCGAGGCCAGCCCAGTTCGTCCTTGAGGTAGTCTATCATCCATGATGCGCTCAACGCACTATGGCGGAATCCTCTCGGACGAGGAGCTCTGGGCAACCCTAAGCCACTAACACACGCCGCTAAGCTGTCTGGTCCGTATAGTTGGAATCGTGAGTCACATTTGCCTATGTCGTGCATTGCGGAAAAATAGGACAGCCACATCACAGCTCTCAGCTCTTCTATTCCACTTGCCCGAGCAAATCTGGGCACAACCGATTCAAGGGCAGAACTGTTCAGCAACTCATGTGAAACCCAGCCAACATCTATAAGATGACAATACAGAGAGTGCATAGGGCTGGACTTCGCCCATATCAGGGACATCGCGTCCGATACGGGATAGTTACCCTTCTTACTCACGAAAACACCCCCGCTGTATGGATCATCCTCGTGCCTGGCGGCAAACGAGTGACACTCAACACAGCAACGCGCAACGCATTTTCTTTGAGGTCAGTCTCATGTTGACTGTGTTATTATGGAGAGCAATAGGGCAAGTGTCCGAGACAACCACGAGCTCTGACGATCACCCCCACTCGCGTGGGGAAAGCAAGAGCATGATCCATTCTAGAGAGACTCCCACTGGTCCACCCCCACCAGCGTGGAGACATCTCCTTGACCACAGCGACCGCTGCGCAGACCCGCCGCAAAGCGCCTAGACTCCAATAGCGATCTCAATTGGCCCAAACCGCAGCACACCTAAGATATCAATCCCGGTGAACAGAGCCCTGAGAGTCCTTAACATGAAAGCCCGGCACCAAAACCACTATTTCATCGGTGCTCTCACTCCGTCCAATGAACAGGGAGCTTGCGCGCCTTCGGCGCTGTACAACATCGCCAGCAGCTACTATCTCGTTTCGCACTCCACCTGACAGAACCTTCACAATGGCGTCATTGCCGCATAAGGTGGGAGTCTCGCTATATGATTCTATGTCGCACTGACAAACCCTTCCGCAATTAGTCGATGGCATTGGATAGGAATCAAAGTTTTACCGCGATCTCGGTACACCCCCACCCGCATGGGGAGAACTGCAAGAGCAACCGCATCCTGGTTTGTCATGGGCAATGACACAAAAGCTTCACGCCCATGAGCTAGGAGCGATCCTTGCCAGGGGGCAAATTCCGGCGCCGCAAGCGCTATCGCGAGATCGAATACGTATCGGCCGTTGTTGAACTGCCCGGCCACGGCCTATGCCGATTCATCGTTGCGAGAAACTTCAGAAAAGACGAGCCGGAGGGAGCCGATGCGGGAACCAAATACCTCATCGCAAGCGGTCCAAGCGTACATGGATCTGCAGTGATGAAGCTGTACAGGATGCGCTGGAAGACGGATTCTCAGCCGCCTCTGAAACCCACATCACTGTAAGCTTCCGCTACGGCTCCTCTACCGACAATTCTCGATCTCAATGCGGATGGCCCGACCGAAGGCTTCGATCCGAAATCCGCAGGCCACAGGGGCGAGGCTGGACGTACCGATGGTCGACCATGGACGCTCGGCGCCGGCCAGACGCGAGGAGGATCCGCCGGCGATGTTTGTCCCAACAATGACAATCGCAATGAAGGCCAACGCTATCAGGAGCATCGCCGCGATGTTGCAAAGATCGCCATGGCGATAGGCGTTGCGGCGGGCGCAGTGAGGGTCTTTTCGAGATTCTCGCGGACGCTCAGATGACTCGGGCAAGGGCCCGGGCGATGAGACGGGCTGCTCTGCTTGCTTCTTCGACTGTATTGGCCGTCCCTCCTATCTCCACTATTATTGCCCTGTCATGAAGGTGTTGATTGAAGCGGGCGTGCTTGTGAATGGCCACTCCCCGAGTCACACCCGGGTACATCGATTCGACCTGGGCTGAGAGCTTCAAGGCGAACTCGTAATTTCTCCTCCAATTGGGGTGGGCAAGACCCGAGCTATCATCGGTCACCACGAAAAGCACCCTGGCTACCTTGTCTCCGTCTATCGTCGCTGTTTTGAGCTTGCTCTTGTCGGCGGGCAGCGCATCGCGATGGATGTCCAGCACCACATCGATGGTGGGATACGACTTGACAAGCGACTTCAGGGTGTCGTGCGCCGCTTGGTAGCTCTTCGTCCAGTCGGGGTAGTCGTGTATCTGTGATGAGTGGACCGTGGATATCCCAAGCTTCCCAGACAGCTCATCAATTAGGGCAGCGCCCACCTTGATCACTCCGTCCTTCTTTCCCCAGCAGTAGTCGGAGCCCGTTGTCGGCCTGTACGCCTCGGAACTATGAGTGTGGATCACCGCGACCCTCGGGACCGATCCCCGCAGAACCAGGGTGTCGGAGACTGACCGAGCTGCAAGGCGCACAGGGGGCGATGGGGCGGCGGGAGCTGGCTGCGCCGATGGTTTCGATGGTGCGGCCGGTGCCTTGGGCGCAGGAATCGCTGCGCTTGGCGTATCAGATCCAGCTGGCTGAGCCGAGGTCTGGACAAAGGCCTGCGTGCTGGCGTCTGCGGCGGCAGCCGGCGCGGGAGCCGCAGCAGTCGCAGGGTTCGTCGCAGGTCCAGAAGCAGACGCCATTGGAGGTTCGGGTACGGCTGAAGAGGCGCGCGCTTCCTCGGTTGCGGACGTTGAGGGTCTGCTGCCCGCGCGCGATGGCAGGGCCGCGCCGCGCTGTACTCCTATAATCGCAGGCAGCTCGGCGCGGAGGAATGTGCACGGGTCTTCAGGGTCGAGCCCGCCCATGGCTCTGAGCGCAGCCTGAAGCAGACGGACGCCGAACGAAGTGAAGCGGTCTGTGTCGGACCTTCCGGGCAAGGCTCGCGAGCCATCGGAGCGCATTCGAAAAAGACTGAGGAACCGCTGCACAGACCGGGATAGTGTTTCACGCAGCGTCACGCCGCGCTGTTGGCTCTGCAAATCAGAGTCGCCGATACCGGGTTGAACGGGCGATGTGGCTGCCATAGCATCCTGCGCCGCGTTCATACGACTGCGGACCGCCAGGCCCACTGCCACGAAGCACACGACCATATACAAGATCAGAAGGTTCCCAAGCGGACCGGCTCCCCGAACCGATGCGCCCCTTCCGCGCCCGCGCCCGCGCCCGCGCCCCCGCGTGTGCCCAGGCCTCCGCCCAAGCCCGAGCCTCCACTCGCAACCTCCTCTGACCTCCCTCGATGCCCTGCGTCTTGCGGTCGCCGCAGTCCGGCGCAAAGAGACCACCCCTTCTCCTTGCAGCTGTATTCTGCAGGCGCGGGCGGTATTCATAGAGCAACGTCACTGCAAGTACTGGTATATCTCCTCCTCATCTATGGCCGGATGCAGGGCGTAGTTGATCCCGCCGGAGACCACATCAGAAAGCTCCTTGGCGAGTACGTCTACCTCCTTGGGGGTAATGATCAGAGTGCCCAGGTAGGGTTGGAGCATCTGGCTGACTGCCGGAGGCAGCTGCGCCGCGCCGGTTATCTCCTGAATTCCGGGAGGTCCAACGCGCTGTGCCTGTGCCTGTCCCTGTCCTTGTCCCATGATGCTCAGGGCGTCTGCGACGATGGTCATAGCGTGCACCACCGTGGGAACTCCAACGGCGATCACCGGCACGCCGACAGTGTCGCGGGTTATGCCGAACCTCCTGTTCCCCACGCCCGACCCGGGCTGGATGCCGGTGTCGCCCAGCTGAATTGTGGTGCCCAGACGCGAGACGCTGCGCGCCGCCAAAGCATCGACCACGATCACCAGGTTGGGCCGGACGCGTCCGACAACGCCCATGATCACTTCGGCGGTTTCTATGCCCGTAAGGCCCAGAACCCCGGGGGATATGGCAGCCACCGCCTTGAGTCCTCCCCTTTTTTCAGGCGGCGTCATGGAGTACACGTGTCGCGTGACCATGACTTTGCCCGCCACAAGCGGGCCGATGGCATCAGGCGTTGCGTTCCAATTGCCCAGACCGCACACGAGCGTTGTAAAATCCGGCACTGCCCAAAAGTCCACATTGTTCAGATTGGCCCGTATCAGACCGACCAATTCGCGCGCAAGCGCCTGCGACACCTGGCTCTGCAACTCGCGATCCCGTAAGGGCAGGTCCGGAGCATCGATGGTTATGTAGTTACCCATTGCCTTTCCAAGGGCTCTGGCTGCCTGCTCAGTAGTTATCGCGACACGCGTCACCGAACCGAAATCGGTCTCCTCCGTTCTGGCGTCCACCCCCGGTATCGAAGGGCCCATGCCCTGCTTGATCACTTCGTGGGCCTCTATCGCCAGATCCGTTCGGAGCAACCCGCCTCCCGGCGATGATTCCTCTGCAGACAGATGCTCGAAGCCAGGGCGCGGGCGCAGCTTCGAGCCGAAGGCACGATCAAAATCCACGAGCAAGACCTCCCTCTGACGATATCTCAGCTTCGTTGCAAGTCGGCCGAGTAGCGCATTGTATGCGCATCATCGTGAGTAGTCTTGCCCAAGGGGCAGGTACGCAATCAGCACGCCGGGTGACAGAATCGCGGTAACAACAGAATCGCGGTGACTTGCAAGGACACCTAACGCATGGTAGAATCATAGTCGTGCAATCTGGAGGCGGAGGAGGTGACGCAGGGTGCCAAACATCAAGTCGGCGAAAAAGCGTGCTAGAACTGCAGAGGTACGGGCGCATAGAAACGCCTCGATCAAGTCCTCCGTCAAGACTGCTATTCGCAAGTGCAATGAGGCGTTGATTGAGGCAGGTCCGGAAGGCTCTGTCGAGGAGTTGAACCGCGCTTTCAGCGCTGTGGATCGCGCAGCCAAGAAGGGCGTGATCCACAGGAACCAGGCGGCAAGACGCAAGTCCAGGCTCGCGCGCAAGGCGAATGAGGCTGCCAAGTAGCTGAAATCGCGCAGTATAGCAGTATGACGGTGTGTTGCATGGCTCCGGTAGCGGGTGTTACTGGAGTTTTTGCTGTGCGCACAGGTCCGAGACAAGCACCTCCATGGCCAGGTTCTCCGACATCGCGCCAGTCTTGATGTCGATGTCAGCCCGGGCGATCCTGGAGAACATCTCTGCTATCTGCGTCTGAGTGAGCCTTGCGGCCTGAGCCACGCTCTTGGACTCTTTCCATTTCATCTTGGGATTCCCGCCGGCCAGCGTGATGGCGGCTTGATCTTGAGTGTTTCCCCCGTCAAGCAACACTCGGGCAGCCATGACCCGCCTGAGCCTGGCGGCGAGCGTGCTCTGGATCATGAGAACCTGGCGCTCGCTGCGAATCAAGTCGGCCAAGGCGCCAAGAGCCTGCGAGCTATTACCGTCTATCACCGCATCGCAGAAGTCCCATATGCTCTGAGACGAACTCCTGCCCACAGCGGCCCTGATGTCGTCAACTCCTATCCTCTCACCTTTGGGCCCCAGGTACGTAATGAGTTTCTCCAGCTCCTGCGATACGGCCGCGTAGTCCAGGCCGGCCAGCTCGAGCAGGAGCGATGCGGCATCCGGATCGATTCTGACCCCCAGTTCACCGGCGCGCTTGAACACGAAGACCCTGGCATCGCGGGCGTAAGCCGGCCTAAACTCGAATGCGGCCACGTTGGCCCCGGCCGCGGCGACCTCCTTGCGCGGCACAGTCTTGGACGATGAGATGATCACCAAATGGGTCTCATCCGGTACCCGAAGATCCGCCGAGCGCTTTCCAGGGGCTAACGCACGAATGAGACGAGCTTGATCATCGGCGGTCATTTCTTCAAATCTCCGGACCACCACCAGACGCGCCGATGCGAACATGGGCGCGGTCATCACAGCCGATGCAATATCGTCCACCGAGCATTCGCTTGCATCGAATGTGTTTACATCGCACCCTCCC
>CAYYHF010000086.1:0-9658 GCA_964471415.1 uncultured Clostridia bacterium
CCCCTGGATCAGAGGCTCCCGGAGAAGCCCATGGTGGTGCCTCCGGTGAAGGAGATCGGCAAATACGGCGGCGCGCTTCGAGTCACTATTCTGGGGCCGGCCGACATCGGGAATGTCCATTCGGCGCTTCTGAGCGAGCCCCTGCTGCGCTGGAATCGCGATGGCAACGCGGTCATTCCGAACCTTGCCGAATCATTCAGCGTGTCAGAAAACGGGCTGGTCTACACGTTCCGTCTTCGCAAGGGCGTGAAGTGGTCAGACGGCGTCCCGTTCACCGCCGACGATGTGATGTTCTGGTACAATGACATAGTCCTAAACGAGGAAATCTGCCCCACCAAACCCGGATGGATGACGACAGAGGGCAAGCTAGCCAAAGTCGAGAAGATTGATGACTACGCCGTCAAATTCACGCTTTCCAAGCCTAACGTGGTTTTCCTGGAGAACTTGGCCTTCATGGGCGGAAACGCCGACTACTACTCGATAATGGCGCGGCCCAAGCACTATCTCAAGGCTTTCCATGTAAATTACACCCCCAAGGCCACTCTGAGCGAGATGGCCAAAAAAGAGGGGTTTGACTCGTGGTATGCGCTGTTCCAGGATAAGTGGGATTTCAGAACAAACCCGAATTGCCCCACAATCGCCGCCTGGCGTCCGCTCAACGATCTTCGCGGCAAGGACTATCAGACCCTGGAGCGCAACCCCTACTACTGGAAGGTAGACCCGAGCGGCAATCAGCTGCCCTACATCGACAAGATCGCGGTTCAGATCGTGTCCAACGAGGAAGTTCTAAACATGAAGATCGCCGCCGGCGAGATCGATATGGACTGGGGGCACCTGACCCTCCCCAACTACCCGTTCCTCAAGGATAACGCGCACAAGGGCAACTACAATGTGCTGCTGTGGGACTCCACCCTCGGCTCGAACCTGCAGTTTCAGTTCGACCTGAACCACAAGGACCCCGTGCTGCGGGAGATCTTCAACATCAAAGAGTTCAGAGCAGCGCTCTCCTTGGGCATCAACCGCGACGAAATCAACGAGCTGTGCTACATGGGTTTAGCAGTACCCAGGCACGCCACAGTGATGCCGGGATGTCCCTACTACACGCCGGGAATCGACAAGCTCTACACGGAGTACGATCCCAAGAAGGCCAACGCAATGCTGGACGAGATCGGACTAGCCAAGAGAGGCAAAGATGGTTTCAGGCTTCGTCCGGACGGCAGGCCGCTGGAACTCGTGATTGAGTATCCTCCCACCACGCAGTTCGGGCCATGGGGCGATGCGATTCAGCTCGTGGCCGACAACTGGCAGGCTCTGGGCATCAAGGCGGTCGCCAAGGGCATCGCCCATGCCACTCACGTCACTCGGTCGTCCACCAACGAGATGGACTTCACGGTATGGGCCTACGGCAGAGGACTTCACCCCCTGATCGATCCCACGTACGTATTCCCGGCCGTTCCCGGTCGTTCAACCGGGAGCGTCTTGTATGCCCAGTGGTATGCGAGCCAGGGCGAGCAGGGCGAAAAGCCCAGCGGAGACATGCTGAAGGCCATGGAAATGTACAAGAAGTACGTAGTGACCGTGGACGAGAACGAGCGCCTTCGCATAGGGAAAGAGATCGTTAGGATCGCGGCCGAAAACATCTGGGGAATCGGAGTGGTGGGAATCGCGCCGGTGCCGATCGTAGTGAAGAAGAACGTCATCAACGTGCCCGAAAAATCCACACGCGATTGGCTCTTGATCCAGATCGCTCACACCAATCCTGAGCAGTACTTCATCAAGTAGCAGCCACACCGACACCAGGTTCCCCGGGGTCGGCCCAGCTTGTGAAAGCGCAGTCCCCCTTATGGGCCGATCCCTTCTCCCTTGTTCGGGCGCACGCTCGGATTCGAGCGCGCGCGGCGGCGCAGTAGATGGGAGGTGCCGACAGGCTTGGCCGGCTATGTTCTGCGGCGCATTTTGTATGCGATACCCACTTTGATACTCATATCGATAGTATCGTTCATCATAATCCAGCTGCCGCCGGGCGACTTCCTGACGTCTTACATCGCCCAGCTCAGTGCGACCGGCCAGACTGTGGATGAGGCCGCCATCGCAGCGCTGACCAAGCGATACGGCCTCGACCGGCCCATGCATGTGCAGTATTTCAAGTGGGTATGGGGTATGCTGCACGGGGATTTCGGCCAGTCCTTCGAGTGGAACAGGCCTGTCAACGCGCTGATATGGGAGAGGCTTGGGCTCACGGTAGCGATCTCTGCCGTGACTATGCTGTTTACATGGGCAGTCTCCTTCCCCATAGGCGTCTACTCGGCCACTCATCATTACTCTTTCGGCGACTATGTAGTGTCCACGATCGGGTTCATAGGCCTTGCCACCCCGTCTTTCATGCTGGCCCTGATCCTGATGTGGATCGCCTACTCGTACTTCGGGCAGAGCGTTGGCGGGCTGTTCTCGCCCGAGTTCGTCGAAGCCGGCTGGAGCTGGGCGAAATTCGTGGACATGCTCAAGCATCTGTGGATCCCGGTCATCATTATCGGTATGAGCGGCACGGCCGGCCTCATCAGAACATTCAGAGCCAACCTCCTAGACGAGCTGGGTAAGCCCTATGTCACCACAGCCAGAGCCAAGGGAGTGCCTGAGCAACGGGTGCTCTACAAGTATCCTGTGAGAATCGCCATGATACCCTTCATCAGTACGGTAGGATGGTCGCTACCCACCCTGATATCGGGAGAAACCATAACCTCGGTGGTGCTCAGCCTGCCCACGACAGGGCCATTGCTGCTCAGGGCGCTTCAGAGCCAGGACATGTATCTTGCGGGCAGCTTCCTGATGCTTCTCAGTACGCTCACGGTGATCGGAACTCTCGTATCCGATATCCTGCTTGCGTGGGTGGATCCGAGAATCAGGTACGAGTAGGGGGTGAGCGTATCTCATGACAACCGATACCGAAGTCGCGGCATACAGCGCCGCGGAACAGTTCGAGGGCGACGAGCGAATGTACATCGCATCTCAGTGGCAGCTGATGTGGTGGAAATTCAAGAAACACCGGCTTGCCAGGATCAGCGGCGTACTCCTTATCCTCATCTACCTTTGCGCGATATTCTGCGAGTTTCTGGCGCCGTACGATCCAAACGCCTACAGCGCCGCCTATGCATACGCCCCTCCTCAGCGAATTCGCTTCGTGGACAGCCACGGCAAATGGCATCTGAGGCCGTTCGTCTACGGCTTTCGAAGAGAGATCGACCCCGATACTCTGCGGAAGATCTATACACCAGACCAGAGTAAGGTATACCCGGTCTACTTCTTCAGCAGAGGACAGCCATACAAGATGTGGGGGCTGTGGCAAACCGATCTTCACCTGCTCGGCGTGAAAGAAGGAACCGTGTTCCTGTGGGGCGCCGACAGGATGGGCAGAGATATGCTGTCTAGGGTAGTATACGGCTCACGGATATCAACATCGATAGGACTCATCGGCGTGTTCATAAGCTTCATCCTGGGAGTCTTAATAGGCGGATTCTCAGGCTACCTAGGCGGAACGTTCGATGTGGTCGTGCAGCGTATGATCGAGTTCTTCCGCAGCATTCCCACAACACCGCTGTGGATGGGCCTAAGCGCGGCCCTCCCGCCGCACTGGCCGCCTCTTCGGGTGTATTTCGGGATCACTGTGATACTGTCGCTGATAGGCTGGACCAATCTGGCCAGGGTCGTAAGGAGCAAGTTCCTCTCCCTGCGGGAAGAGGAGTTCGTGGTGGCCGCAAGGCTAGCAGGCGCCAGTGAGTTCAGAATAGTCTTTCGGCATATGGTGCCGTCTTTTCTGAGCCATATCATAGCCTCCGTCACCCTTTCGATCCCAGGAATGATCCTGGGCGAAACCAGCCTGAGTTTCCTCGGGCTCGGACTGCGTCCCCCCGTCATAAGCTGGGGCGTACTGCTTCAGGAGGCTCAGAACGTGAGGTCGGTCGCATTGGCGCCCTGGCTCTTGCTGCCGGGGGTGATGGTGATCGTGACAGTGCTGGCCTTCAACTTCCTGGGCGATGGTCTTCGCGATGCCGCGGACCCGTACTCCAGGTAGCACAGTGGCATAACAGAGCACAGCGCGGCGCGACCGCGAAAACCAGGCTCAGCAAGGCCAGGAAGGGCGAACGGGAGAGGCCGGGCCGGGCAGGTAGGCCCGAGGCACGAAAGCTAGGCAAGGCGGGATATGCAATGGACGAGCGTCTGCTCGAAGTGGATGATCTGCGAACATACTTCTTCCTCGACGAGGGCGTTGTAAAGGCGCTCGATGGCGTGAGTTTCGCCATCGGGCGAGGAAGAACCCTGGGCGTAGTCGGCGAAAGCGGGTGCGGCAAAAGCGTGACCGCTCTATCCATCCTAAGGCTGCTGGGACATCGGGGCAGGATTGTTAGCGGCAGCATAAGGCTGTATGGGGACGAATTCGGCCCTCCTGGCCATGTGGACCTGGCCAAGCTCAGTCCGACCGGAACTGAGATGAGGGCCATCCGCGGCGAGGACATCGCCATCATATTCCAGGAGCCCATGACATCCTTCTGTCCTGTCTACACCATCGGCAACCAGATCATCGAAGCCATACTCCTGCACCAGCGGGTCGGGCCCAACGAGGCCAGAGAGCGCGCCGTCAACATGCTTCGAAAGGTGGGCATCCCCCAACCCGAGCTGCGAATAGACGAGTATCCTCATCAGCTCAGCGGGGGAATGAGGCAGAGAGCCATGATCGCCATGGCCTTGTGCTGCTATCCCAAGCTCCTCATAGCGGACGAGCCCACCACGGCGCTGGACGTGACCATTCAAGCCCAAATACTCGACCTCATGCGCGAACTGCAGCACGAATTGGGGATGGCGATCATGTTGATCACGCACAATCTGGGCGTGGTAGCGGAGATGGCAGAGGACGTGATCGTCATGTACCTGGGTCGAATCGTGGAGCGCGGCTCTGTAGACGAGCTCTTCCATGACCCGCTCCATCCCTACACGAAGGCGCTCATGAAGTCCATTCCTAGAATAGGAAGCGGCGTCAAGGGACGTCTGGAGTCGATTCGGGGCGCGGTGCCCGATGCCTACAACATACCCGGCGGGTGCTCATTTCACCCGAGATGCCCCGACCGCCGCAAGGGGCTGTGCAACACACGCCTGCCCCAGCTGGCAGAGGCATCGCCGGGCCACCTGGTAGCCTGTCTGCTGTATGACGAGGGCAAGGGCAACGGGGAGGTGAGCGCAGATGGATGCTGACACCCTGGTAGAGGTGCGCAACTTAGTGAAGCACTTTCCCATTGGCAGAGGCGCCTTAAGGAGAGCGGCCGGATGCGTGAGGGCCGTGGACGACATCAGCTTCGATATCAAGGAAGGCGAGACGCTGGGGCTTGTGGGCGAAAGCGGTTGCGGCAAGACCACCGCGGGGCGATGCATACTTCGCGCCATTGATCCCACAAGCGGCGAGATCCTTTTCAGACGCAGGCGCGGCGAAGAGCCCATCGATCTGGCAACGTTCGGTCGTGACCAGCTCAGAGCGGTACGCAAAGACATGCAACTGGTGTTCCAGGATCCCTACTCCTCCCTCAACCCACGGATGACTGTGAGAGACATAATCGGCGAACCGCTGTTGGTCAACGGGGCGGCCAAGGGAAGCGAGCTCGACGCGCGCGTGGCGGATCTCATGGAGAGGGTAGGGCTCAGGCCGGAATACATGAGAAGGTATCCGCACGCCTTCAGCGGAGGACAGAGGCAGCGCATCGGGATCGCGCGCGCGCTGGCCCTAAGCCCGAAGCTGATCGTATGCGACGAATCCGTGTCCGCCCTCGATGTATCCATTCAGGCGCAGATACTCAATCTCCTTCAAGACCTGCAGGACGAGCGCAACCTGACCTACCTGTTCATCGCGCACGACCTCAGCGTCATCGAACACATAAGCGATCGAGTGGCCGTCATGTACATCGGCAAAATAGTGGAACTGGCCGAAGCCTCGCAGCTGTTCACATCTCCCAGGCATCCGTATACCGAGGCCCTGCTGTCGGCGGTCCCTAAGCCCGATCCCCGGATCAAAACGGATCGCATTCTGCTCAAAGGGGAAGTAGCGGATCCGGCCGACCCGCCCTCGGGATGCTACTTCCATCCGCGATGCGCCTACGCCGCCGAGATCTGCAGAGAAGAAGCGCCCCAGCTGCGGGCGGTAGGCGCTGCCCGCGACAGCGCAGGCGCGGGCGCAGGCACGGGCGGAATCGCAAGCGATGCCGTTGCATGCCGCAACCGACATCTGGCGGCGTGCCATCTCGCGAACAGCCTGGAGCTGGCTGGGATAGATATCTCCCGCAAGTAGTGAGACTAAGGCGGAGTGGGCTTATCCGGAGTGGTGGCCCAGGATGCCCAACTCAAGTTCATGCGAGTGGGGATCACGTCCATAGCCTACCCGGACACACACCTTCAGCTCACCCAGGCGGCTCTGCTCGCGCCGCACGATGCGGCGGTAGTCATCGGCAGATCCGACGAAGCCATCATCGCGCGAGCAAGCGCACGAAGCAGAAGTGACTCACGCTGCCCAGTATGATGAAGATGTGGAATATCTCGTGGAATCCCAGCACCCCCGGTATCGGGTTGGGCTTTTTCAGGCCGTATATCACCGCTCCGAGAGAGTAGAAGACACCTCCGATGAAAAGCCAGAAGAGTGTGTCAAGCCCAACAGCCCGAGCCAGCGGCACTATGGCGAAAACGCATATCCAGCCCATCAGCAGGTATACCCCGGTGTAGAGCCACCTGGGGGCGTTAAGGTAGAACACCTTGAAGAACACCCCGGCAATCGCCAGCGACCATACGACCGCCAGCATGGCGTAGCCTATCGCGCCGCGCAGCGCGATGAGGCAGATGGGCGTGTAAGTTCCCGCTATGAGCACGAAGATCATTATGTGATCCAGCTTGCGCAGCACGACCTCCGCCTGCTTGGGCACTTTCAGAAGGTGATAGGCAGCGCTCGCGGCGTATAGCAGGATCAGACTGCCGCCGAATATGGCGAACGATGCGATCTGCCACGGGTCGTGGTTAGCGATACCCACCCGCAGCAGCGCCAGAAGTCCTACGACAGACAACGCAGAGCCCGCGAGGTGGCTGAGCCCGCTGACTGGGTCTTTCAATACCCTGGACAACACGCGTACCTCCTGTCTCTCAGTCATCGCTTGCCGATCTCATCGACAGCGCGATTCGACCCCTTTCCTTGTCTATGGATATGACGCGAACACCCACTATGTCGCCAACGCTCACCGCGTCCAGCGGGTGCCGCACATAAGCATCGGATAGCTCAGAGATGTGCACCAGCCCGTCCTGCTGCACCCCGATATCCACGAACGCGCCGAAGTCGACCACATTCCGCACCGTGCCTTCGAGCACCATCCCCGGATGCAGATCGTCCATGGTCAGCACATCCGTGCGCAGGACCGGCTGAGGCATCTCATCGCGCGGATCCCGCCCAGGTCGCTTTAGCGCCTCCACGATATCCTGCAGCGTTGGCACACCCACGTCCAACCGAGCGGCCCATTCGGCAATAGTCGGCGGAAACGTCTCAGTCATGGGTACAGCCGCCGCCGCAACCCCGGCCCCGCGTTCCGCCCCCAGCAGTCTCAAGGCCTCCCGTAACTCCTCCCGCCGCGACTCTGCGGCAGTCCTCACATCGTCTACCGAAAACCCTAGCTCAGCAAGGAGTCGCTCCGCTACTGGATATGATTCCGGGTGAATAGGCGTGTTGTCCAGCGGGTTCGGGCTGTCCGGAACCCTCAGGAAACCCGCGCATTGCTCAAAGGTCTTGGGGCCCAGACGCGGCACGCTCCTTAGGGCCGCCCGGCCGGCGAATGGGCCGTCTGCCTCGCGCTTCTTGACTATGTTGGCAGCCGTGGTTCGGCTGAGCCCAGCCACGTACGACAAAAGCGCCGCCGATGCCGTGTTCAAGTCGACGCCCACGCTGTTCACGGCCGATTCCACCACTCCGCTCAAGGCGGAAGTCAGTTCCTTCTCGGCCACATCATGCTGGTACTGCCCCACGCCGATCGCCTTGGGCTCGATCTTGACAAGCTCAGCTAGGGGATCCTGCAGACGGCGCGCGATGGACACCGCGCTGCGCTCCGACACGTCAAGCTCCGGAAACTCGCCGCGAGCTATTGCGGACGCTGAGTAGACTGACGCGCCGGCTTCACTCACAATCGCGTACGCTAGCAACTCCGACCGCGCCGACCTCTGGATCAGATCCGCGATAAAAGCCTCCGTCTCGCGGCATGCCGTGCCGTTGCCGATGGCGATCAGGTCGACCGAGTGCCGGTCGATCATGGCCGATAGCGCGCGCTGCGCCTCCTCGACCCGCCTCTGGGGCGGCGTTGGGTAGACAACCGCCACTTCCAGAAGCTTGCCCGTGGCGTCCACCACAGCAATCTTGCAGCCCGTGCGGTACGCGGGGTCCACGCCCATTACTACCCTGCCGCGAATGGGCGGCGTGAGAAGCAGAGACTTCAGATTGGCCCCAAACACCCGGATAGCCTGCACCTGGGCCTGCTCAGTCAGGGTATTGCGCACATCCCGCTCCACCGCCGGCGCAAGCAGACGGGAGTAGGCATCCGCCGCGGCCAGCGCCAGCTCAGGATCGGCCGGACTGACTGGGGCACCTGCGCTGCCCGCACCGCCGTCACGACTCCTGTGCACAAGCCAACGCTCAAGATACTCCACCGCCGGCTCCGCCTGGACCTGTATCTTGACCCGAATAGCCTTCTCCCGTTCGCCGCGGTTGATCGCCAGCACTCGGTGCGGACGGATGCGAGCCACGGGCTCCCTGTAGTCATAGTACTGCTCATACGGCGTGCGCGCCTCCGAATCGACCGCTTCGGCCGCAATATCCCCGTGCCTGGTCGTCCACTGCCTCACCCACTCGCGCACCTCCGGGTCATCAGCCACCGTCTCCGCCACAATGTCGCGCGCGCCCGCCAGGGCATCGTCGGCAGTGTCAAGCCCTCGGCCAGGGTCGATGAACCCTGTCGCCTCATGCAGCGGATCGCCCGCCAACGGACGCGACATGAGCCAGGCAGCCAGCGGTTCTAGGCCGCGCTCCCGAGCCACGCTCGCACGGGTCCTGCGCTTGGGACGGAACGGGCGGTATATGTCCTCCACACGCTGAAGTGTGGCGGCAGCTTCCAGCGCCTCCGCGATCTTGGGGGTCAAGGCGCCCTGTTCATCGATGAGCCGGAGAACCTCGCCCCGCCGCTCCGCTAAGTTCCGCAGGTATTCCATGCGCTGCCCAATGGCGCGAAGGGCCTCTTCGTCCAGTCCCCCGGTTTGCTCCTTACGGTAGCGGGCCAAAAACGGGATGGTATTCCCCGCATCCAGCAAGTCTATCGCGTTTCCCACTTGCTGGCGGGCGATCCCGAGCTCGCGGCTGATTGCGGCGACAATGCGCCTTGCGGCTTCGGTTTCTATCCCAGCCTTGGTTTCGGCCTCAGTCCCTGCCCCAGTCTCTATGGTCTGCATAAGTCCTCCTAAGCAAAAGCGTTATCCGACAGGCATCCTGCCGCTGCCGTGGATCTAGCCGAGCAAATCCCACGGCTCCATCATGGCCCCGCCGTCATCTGCAATCGGCTGTCTGTCCTGCTATTTTATCACAGAGATTCGCTTGTTTCAC
>CAYYHF010000087.1:0-9557 GCA_964471415.1 uncultured Clostridia bacterium
TCATCCCTCCTGATCCGTGCGCATGCCAAACCGCCTCAGCCTGAGCGAATTCGAAACTACCGATACGGAACTCGCGGCCATGGCCGCGCCGGCGTACACCGGCGGCATCACGCCAAGCGCGGCCAACGGAATTCCGATGGTATTGTAGACGAACGCCCAGAATAGGTTCTGCTTAATGATCCTGAGGGTGGCTCTTGACAGCTTGATCGCAACAGGCAGCTTCTGCAAGCCCCCGACTATGGTGATGTCAGCGGCCTCCATCGCGATGTCGGTTCCTGTGCTCATAGCGATCCCAACATCTGCAGCAGCCAGAGCGGGGGCATCGTTGATGCCGTCTCCTACCATGGCCACAGCCAAGCCGCGCCGTTTCAGCAGCGCTACCTGGTTGGCCTTGGCATCGGGCAGCACTTCGGCCATTACATGGTGATCGGGCAACCCCACCTGGCACGCAATCGCCGCGGCGGTACGAGGATTGTCGCCAGTGATCATGTACACATCGAGCCCCAGTCCAAACAGATCCGCAACGACCGCGGCGGATTCCGGGCGAAGCTGGTCAGCGATTCCGTACACAGCTACAATGGCGCCGTCCACCGCCTGGGCGACAGCAGTTTCTCCACGCTCCTCCATGCGCTCCAGGGCGTTCGCGGCGATCGGGCTCAGGGCGATTCCGGACTCCGACATGAACCTGGTCGTTCCCACGGCAACCTGATGCCCGTTCACCTGCGCCACAACTCCCCGACCGGGCACAGTGCGAAAACCAGCCGGCATCGGCAGATCCAGCCCTTGTCGAACGGCCTCCTCCACAATCGCCTTGCCCAGCGGATGCTCCGATCCTCGCTCGGCAGCTGCAGCCAGTCTCAGGGCTTCCCTGGGCCCCAGCGAAAGAACGGCCTTGTAACCCGCCACTGAAGGCTTGCCCCAGGTCAAGGTACCGGTCTTGTCGAGAATGACTGCATCTATCCGACTCAGCCTCTCGAGGTGCTCGCCTCCGCGTACCAGCACCCCAAGCTCAGCTCCGCGCCCCGTAGCGGCCATTATTCCTGTAGGCGTTGCCAGCCCCAGCGCGCACGGGCATGCAACCACCAGGACGGAGGCGGCGTTCACCAGAGCCTGTGCAGTGCTGGCTCCCGCCAAGCGCCACCCGACAAAAGCTGCCGCCGCAATGACCAGAACCGCCGGGACAAAGTATGAGGCCGTAACGTCCGCCAGTCGCTGTATCGGGGCCTTGCTGCCCTGAGCCTCCTCGACCAGGCGAACTATGTACGCCAGCGCAGTATCGGCCCCCACGCGCGTGGCTCGCATCTTGAACATGCCCTGCTGGTTCACCGTGCCTCCCGTCACCATGTCTTTGGGTTTCCTGTCGCGCGGGATACTCTCACCCGTGAGCATGGACTCATCGATGGAGGTGTAGCCTTCGATGATCTCTCCGTCAACGGGCACCCGCTCGCCGGGCCGGACGACCACTATGTCGCCGGGCACAACGTCCTCCGCCGGCACTGCCGCCTCCGCCCCTCCCCGCATGACCATGGCCGTGCGCGGGGTCAGCGATGCCAGCTTGCGTATGGCCTCGCTGGCTCTGCCCTTGGCGCCGCGCTCCAAGTTCTTTCCCAGCAGCACAAGGGTGATGACTACCGCAGCCGCCTCGTAGTGGACCGGGCCTTTGGCAATGAACGTGTTGACTACGCTCAAAGCGTAGGCCGCGCCGGTGCCCAAAGCCACAAGCACATCCATATTCGCCCCGCCGCGCGCCAAGGTTCGATAGGCGCCGATGTAAAAGCGTGAACCCGGAAACAACACAACCGGAGTGGCGAGCACGAACCCAACCACGGGATTCATCAGGAACATGAGCGAATGAACGCCGGCAAGCTCCGCTACCATGCCGATGACCAGCGGAAGACTGAGAGCCGCGCTCAGGTAGAACATGTTCCAATCTCTGGCTGTGGCAGCCTGCCGCATGGCCTCGCCCTCTCGCCGGACCTCCTGTCTCCCATCGCGCACAAGCTCCTGCGCGCTGTAGCCGGCATCCTCCACAATCTTCCTAATCCGATCGATGTCGATGACGCCGGGGTCGTACTCCACCCGGGCGGTCTCCGCCGCCAAGTTCACGTTGGCGTCCACTATCCCTGGTTCACTCTTGAGCGCACGCTCAACGCGCGCGGAGCACGCCGCGCACGACATCCCAGTCACCGACAGGTCCACAGAATGCGTACCATCCGTCATGGGGGGTCACCTCCAAGCCGTTCATCAGTTGCCGCGAAAGCCCAGCGTATGGCCGAACCTGCTGAGGTAGTTGCTGCGGTTTGCGCCTCTGCCAAGCAAAATTCGGAACAGAAGTGCCTACGGCACGAGAACTCGACGAGGACGTCGGCAATATACTGCCATTGAACAACTCAGAACCCACACAACGAGGTGATACCACGTGCTGCCTTCCAACGAATTCCTCAGCATGGTGCAGGACGCCTACAACGATGAGATCGAAGGCGTCAACTCCTACAGCCGGATCGCCCAGATAGCTCCCACAGAGTGCCTGAGACGGGCGATCCTCGAAATCTGCGGCGACGAGATGCGGCACGCGTCTTTCTTCGGAACCTTGCTTTGCAGTCTACCGATGGAGGCGGTTCAGCCGGCCCCGGCTCCGGCGCCGATGCCAACGCCGATGCCGATGCCTTGCCCGATGTTTCCGTCTGACGCGATGTGGCCGCCGGCTCAGCCTGCCCCGGCAGATCCGTGGCTGATGCCAACGCCCGCGCCATGTCCGCTGCCGCAGCCGATGCCAACGCCCGCGCCATGTCCGGCGCCATGTCCAACGCCATGGCCTACGCCCATGCCGTGCCCTATGCCGTGCCCTATGCCGTGCCCCATGCCGTGCCCCATGCCTGCACCAGTGATGCCGGCCCCGTGTCCGCCCTACTACCCTTATCCGCAGCCGCCGTGCCCCACGATGCCAGGTCCGGGCCCCATTCCGCCGGTTCCCGAATTCCCTGAGCTCCCGCCCATGCCGGCGCCTCAGCCGCCCGGAGGGCCGTGCCTAGGATGCATACCCCCGCAAGCTGACGACTGACCGCACGCTGAGTCGGGCGTGACAGCAACGCCCCAACTGACGAGTCCTCCAGACGCTCGAACCGTGGCCGTTCTCTGCAAAGAGGCGCAACCACGGTTCAGGCATTTCTCGGCGTCCCGCGCTATTGGGCATCCAGCTCAAATAGGCGTAACCGCCCCTCTACAACCTGCGCGCCCACCCAGATCCCGATGCCGGCCCCGGCCACAACATCAGACGGCCAGTGAACGCCGAGCTGAATCCGGCTCAAGCCCACGGCGATTGCAAGCCCATAAAGCATGGGCGACCAGTCGGGGTATCTATTCGACAACACGGTAGCCATAGCGAACGCATTGGCAGTGTGCCCCGATGGCATCGAGTGATAATCGGCGGCAAGATTCGGACCGGTGAACCGCCCGGCCTCGCCGGGCACGTAAGGCCGAGCCCGACCCAAGCCCACTTTGAGCGCCTCCACAACACCGGCGGCGCTCGCGGTGGCGTTGATCAGCATCTCTCCCGCAGGCGGGTCGTAAGCCAAAAACACCGCGCTCAACACGAACGATGCGCCGGCGCCCCCAAGGTGAGTTATGACCTGGGCGACACTCGTCCAGCTCGACTCGGACATCGATTCTCCGGCTGTCGGCCCCATCCCCACCGTCTGAGCCAAGGGCGCGGCGGCAGATACCGGCGTCCTACAGGCAATACCGACCATAAGCGCAGCTACAGCCAGAGCAATCGCTTTGCTCATCGACCAGGCACCTCTTCGGCAATTCTCGGCATCGCCGTCAAATCATATCCTAAGGACACATCGGCCGATGTGACCCTGACGGACTCGCCGGAATCCTTCAACACCACCAGACCGCCTTCCTCATCCAGACACATCGCCACCGCCTCGAACTGGCCCCACACGCTCTTCACCGTGATCCTGCGGCCGATTGTGGCCCGCATGAGGCCTGAAGCCTCCTCCCGGATCTTTGCGGCGCCGAAGGCCCCTTGATCGAGCAACGCATACCTCGCGGCCAGCTCATCGAGGATCGCCTCCAGCAGATGCTCTCTATCGACTTCGACCGCCTGTGCCCGGCTCTGGCTCTGGCTCTGGCTCGTCAAATGCTCGGAGAGAGCAGTGGCGACCGGTCGCAGTTCGGGCGGAAACCCGCCCTCAGGGGGACGTAGATTGACCCCAATGCCGACCACAGCCCATTTCAGGTTGGCGCCTGCAGTCGATGCTTCGGCCAGCACGCCGCAGACCTTACGTCCTTGTATGAGCACATCGTTGGGCCACTTGACATCGGCGCGCACACCGGTAAGCTTGTCTATGGCGCACGCAACGGCAACAGCCGCCCCAATCCCCAAAAGACCGGCGAACCTGGGCTCAAACCTCGGCCTCTGGACCACCGAGAACCACAGCCCGAACTCTCCGCTCGATAGCCAGGATCTCCCCATTCGCCCGCGACCCGCCGTCTGTCGCTTTGCAACGACGACAGCGCCATGGGGCGCTCCGTCTTCTGCGAGCGCCCTGGCCATCCGGTTCGTGGAATCGGTCTCGTCCACTCGCACGATGCTAAAGCCGGGCTTCACTCTCACCCATGCCATCTCCGGATCGTGATCCTGATTGCCCGCTTCCAGGCGCGGCGCGAGTGATCTCGCACTCGACATAGTCGGCAGGCCCCCCCAGTGGCGCATGCGGCTTGCGCACCCGCGCCGTGACCCGGCTGAGCGAATGGCTTGCCAGCACCTCGGCGCTGATAGCAGCGGCCAGCGCTTCGATGAGGTCGAACTCACGCTCTTCGACGATCTCCTTGACCAGCGCATATACGTCTGCATAGTTCACCGTCATGTCGATATCATCGGCGCGCGCCGAAGCCTGGAAGTCGCCGTACATGTCGACATCCACCTCGAACCTCTGCCCCAGTTCCTTCTCAGCGGCAAACACACCGTGGTAGGCATAGAACACCAGGTTCTTCAGTGTGATCCTGTCAGACTGCATTGCCGTCCTCCTCTCCGCGCCATCCTCTGATGACCGCGTCCGTCATCCGAGCAACCATCGCCATCTCACGCACATCATGCACTCTCACCACGTCAGCGCCGGAAGAAATCGCCAGCGCAACGGTTGCTGCCGTGCCCCATGCCCTGTCATGTACCGGCCTGCCCAGGACCCGGCCGATTGTGGACTTGCGCGATGTACCCACCAGGATCGGCCTGCCCAAGCTCTTGAATTCACTAAGGCGCCTCATGATCTCCAGGTTGTGCTGCGGCGTCTTACCAAAGCCTATTCCGGGGTCGACGATAGTGTTACACGGCTCGATCCCACGTTCGCACGCGTACGCCACACGCTCCCTCAGGAACTCGCATACGTCCTGAACCACCTCGTCGTACGTGGGATCTACCTGCATGTCCGCAGGGCGCCGCAGCATATGCATGAGCACCACCGGGGCGCCGTACTGCGCTGCGACAGACGCCATGTCTCCCTCTCCGCTGAGGGCCGTTATATCATTGATAATGTGCGCGCCGAGGTCCAGACATCTTTGTGCTACAGTGGCTCTGTATGTGTCTATAGATATGATAGCATTGGTATGGTTGGCGACAAGACGTACGATGGGGAGCAGGCGGGCAAGCTCCTCTTCCTCCGACACCGCGCCGGCGCCTGGCCTGGTGGACTCGCCTCCGATGTCGATGATATCCGCGCCCGCCTCCAGCATGGCCTCAGCGTGCTTCAGGGCATCGTCAGGCGAAGGATGTTTCCCGCCATCGGAGAATGAGTCGGGAGTCACGTTCAGGATTCCCATGATGTAGGTTCGCTCCCCGAACCTCAATGTCCTCTGCCCCACACGAATTGGTTCCGGGTTGCCGTCGAACGCCGCCAACGCGGCATCGATTTCGCTGGCGATCTCAGGAAGGCCGAACGGCTGAAGTCTGAGCGTTTCGGTGACGCGCCCGAACTGCCTGAGCGTGCCGAGAAGCAGCACATCACACCGCTCGCAAGCGAGCCCGGAAGCTGCATAAGGCAGTGCAGCCTCGCCGCCCTTAGCCAGCATCTCCTGCTTAATGATGAGAGCCGCCTTAAGCGGCGCATCATGCACGCTGACGGCTCGAAACACCCCCTTTGGCGCCATGATATCAGTCCCGGCCCGGCTTACCCCCATAGAGCGCAAGTGGGCTCGTAGATCGTCCTCCGAATTCAGTACCATCACCCGTGCCCCAGTGCCGCCCGGATCGCCCATTCGGTCCATATGCATAATCTCCTCTGATAGTATTGCTTAGTATTGCTCACCCATTGATTTTGTCGGCCGCAGCTCGCAGAGCGCACTGCCTAAGCCCATCTCGCTCCCGGGCAAACCGGTCGATCTCCGACTCCATCTGCCCTACGAAGCGCGAGTCCTTTATCGATGCTAAGTTAATGCGCATATTGAGGATGGCCCCGCCCATAGCCGTGTCCAGGAGCAACGCGCCTACGCCTGCATCGCTGGCAGCATTGGCGTTGCCTAGCTGCGCCATGCACACCGCCATCTGCATCCCCTCGGCAGCCAAATGCAACGTTCGTCGGGGAACGCTCACCGCGCCCTTCAGCGCCAGCTGGATAGCTTCCCTCCTGGCCTGCTTCTCCTCATCCGTCTTCTTGGGCAGTTTGAAAGCTTTCATCACTTCGTTGAACGCGGCAGTATCATCGTCCGCACACTCCAAAAAAGCCTGTACAAGCGCGCTCGACCTCTGCCTCGCCTGGTCGACCTTGGATGCATCCTCAGCCGACATTCCCTCCGTATCTGTCAGCCCAGCGACCATGGCGGCAAGGCCCACACCCATCGCGCCCGCAATCGCCGATGCGCTCCCGCCGCCCGGAGCGGGGCTGGAAGACGCAAGCTCCTCTACAAAACCCTGAACGGTCATGTCCGCGAATAGCATAGCTGACCTCCTCCTCCTGCGCCCCCAGCGCCGGCGACCACACGCAGGCCCCGTTTGACCACATCCCTGACGGGATTCACCCCCACCGAGAACGGGAGGGCGTCCACTGCGGGCACATCGCACACGATGAAATCGGCATCGCGCCCGATTTCCAGCGACCCTGCGCTGTCGCCTCGCCCAACAGCGTAAGCCGCGTTCACAGTGGCTGCGCACACGGCCTCGGCGGGCGTCATCTTCATCTGAAGACAGGCCAAGGTGATGACGAAGGGCATAGACATAGTGGGGGACGTTCCCGGGTTGAAGTCAGTCGCCAGCGCCACCGGGACCCCAGCGTCTATCATACCCCTGGCATCGGCATATGCTCTGGACATCAAGGTGAACATAGTCGCCGGAAGCAGCACGGCCACAACGCCCGCAATGGCCAAGCTGCGAACGCCATCCGGCGATGCCGCGGCCAGGTGATCGGCGGAAACCGCTCCCAGCTCGGCTGCGAGCTCAGCTCCGCCTATGGGGAAGATCTCGTCTGCGTGAATCTTGGGGCGGAGGCCATGTTCCATCGCTGCCAGCAACACCTTTCGAGACTGCTCTACAGAGAACACACCCTCCTCGCAGAAGACATCGCAGAACTCCGCGATTCCCTGGTCCGCAACTCTCGGCAGCACGCGCGATATGACGAAATCCAGGTAGCCATCGGGATCCCCCGCAAACTCTGGCGGCACAGCGTGCGCCCCCATGAACGTGCTCACTACATCGATGGGATGTGCCTCCGATGCCTGCCTTGCAGCCGCAAGTTGCGCAAGTTCAGTATCGACATCCAACCCGTAGCCGCTCTTGGCCTCCACAGTGGTTGTGCCGTGAAGCAGCATCGTGTCCAGACGCCGCGTTGCGCTAGCGACCAGCTCTTCCAGTGACGCAGACCGGGTCGATGCCAGCGTCGATAGTATGCCGCCCCCGGCGGCAAGGATGTCCAGGTACTCGGCTCCGCGTAGGCGCATCGCATGCTCTTTGTGCCGATCCCCGGCGAAAACCAAGTGGGTGTGGGCATCCACGAATCCCGGCAGCACTGTACGGCCAGACGCGTCTATGACCTGGGCCGCTCGCGGCGCGCGCGATGCATCGTCCAGTGCGCCTGATCCGCCTGTGCCGTCTGAAGGCTCCCTCGACAGAACCTCCTGTGTGGTTCCGACATCCACTATGACTCCGGCCCGCACAGCGATGGCGCCGTTGCGTATGATTCCGATATCGCCCATGGCCGCCCCACGCCTCGGCCCATCGCCCTCCAGGCCCACCTCGCGCCCGGCAGACCTTGAGCAAGTGGCAAGTTCAGCAGCGTGAATCAGCAACAAGTCGGACGGCTGCTCCCTCACGCGCCCAGTCTGAGCGTCCAAGATCATCCCCCCATCCCTGGCTCCATCAGCCCGGCCCGCCCTAGTTGCGAAGCCCGGCCCGCCCGTGAAAGCCCCGCGAGGCCAGAGTCTCCATGCCGGGCCCGCCCATGAAAGCCCCGCGAGGCCCGCGCGGCCTCTACTCCCATATCCTAGTTTCGATGACCTGGTCCCTACTGAGTTTCGGCAACTGCAAGTAGTAGGCGGCCGTATCCAGTACTGCTTCGAGAGGAATCAACCCGATCAGCTCCGATTCAACCACAGACACTCCGTAACGTGCAGCTTCGCGCCGAACCATCTCGAGCGCCCTGTGAACCGGGGTTTTCACATAGTTGACCAGGTTCATCGACACCTGCGCGACATTCCCATCGTCCAGCATGACCCCGAGAGCTTTTACATTCGTCAACCCTCCGCTGGAACCGCGCACCGCTCTGGCAATCTTCTTGGCGATCTCTACATCTGCGGTACCGAGGTTCACATTGAACGCAATCAACGGCATTCGCGCGCCAATCACCGTAGCGCCGGCAGTAGGGTGTACCGCCGCCGGCCCGTAGTCCGGAATCCGCTCAGGCATGGCTATCGCTTTCTTCAGGCCCTCATACTCTCCGCGCCTCACATCGGCCAGGTTCCGCCTTTCGGGTCTGGTTGCCGCCTCTTCGTACATGTAAACAGGTATCTGAAGTTCCTCTCCAACGCGCTTGCCCAGCCAGTGCGCGATCTGTACGCATTCCGACATGGTCACGCCGGCAATCGGGACAAACGGTACCACGTCCGTGGCTCCCAGTCGCGGGTGCTCCCCGTGGTGTTGCTCCATATCGATGAGATCGCACGCTCGCGCGATCCCGGCAAACGCCGCCTCTTCCACAGCTTCTGGGGTCCCGACAAAGGTAACCACAGAACGGTTATGACTTGCGTCAGATGAGTAATCAAGCAGCTTCACACCTTCAACAGACGCGATCGCCGCCACTATTTCAGCCACGACCTCCGGTCGCCGACCCTCCGAAAAATTCGGCACACACTCCACAATCCGCTGAGCCTGCCCAGAATCCATCAACCGCCACCCCCAACATGTAACAGCCTGCATGGTGCCGGATTAGCCTTTCTCCGCCGCTCGCGCAAATCCTCCTGCCCCACATCCATCCGCTACGCATATCGCCATAGCAATAAGGCACGTCCATAAGCCATCGCTCGCGGCGCTCCCTTCGGCGCCAGCGGCTCGCGCGCCCGCCGCCTCC